>JAXJVN010000117.1:0-48014 GCA_036308545.1 Eubacterium sp.
GCCAGCAGTTGATGAGAGCATGGTAAAAAACATCGTCCAGGAAGTTATGGCAAAGATGAGCATTCAGGAATCTCCTGAAGGAAAGCACGGTGTTTTTGCCGATATGAACGATGCTATCGAGGCCGCTAAGAAGACCGAGAAGATCGTTCGCAACTTAACCATGGACGCCAGAGAGAAAATCATCAGCGCCATCCGCACCAAGATCCGCGAGAATGCGGAGATCATGGCCCGCATGGCAGTTGACGAGACCGGAATGGGCAATGTCGGAGACAAGATCCTGAAGAACTATCTGTGCGCAGATAAGATTCCGGGAACGGAAGACATCAAGACCGAAGCTTACTCCGGAGACCGCGGACTGACTCTGATCGAGCACGGCCCGTTCGGTGTCATCGGAGCAATCTGCCCGTCCACCAATCCGCAGGAGACCATCTTCTGCAATACCATCGGCATGCTTGCTGCAGGAAATACGGTTGTATTCAACCCGCATCCGGCTGCCAAGAGAACGACCATCTACGCGATCAACATGGTAAATGAGGCATCCCTTTCCGTCGGCGGACCGGATAACATCGCTGTTACCGTCGAGAACCCGACCCTGGATACCAGCAATATCATGATGCATCACAAGGACATCCCGCTTCTGGTTGCTACCGGTGGTCCGGGAGTCGTTACCGCAGTCCTTTCCGCAGGAAAGAGAGGAATCGGTGCAGGAGCAGGAAACCCGCCGGCACTGGTTGACGAGACTGCAGATATCCGCAAGGCTGCCGAGGACATCGTAAACGGATGTACCTTCGACAACAACCTTCCCTGCATCGCAGAGAAGGAAATCGTAGCAGTCAGCTCCATCGTAGATGAGCTGATGCACTACATGACGACTGAGCAGGGATGCTACCTGGCTTCCAAGGAAGAGCAGGATGCCCTTGTCAAGACCGTCATTAGCCCCAACGGAAAGCTGAACCGCAAGTGTGTAGGACGTGACGCAAAGACCCTTCTTCGCATGATCGGTGTAGAGGCTCCGGAAGGAACCCGCTGCATCACCTTCGAAGGACCCAAGGAACATCCGCTGATCACGACCGAGCTGATGATGCCCATCCTCGGCATTGTCCGCTGCAAGGACTTCGACGAAGCGCTTGAGACTGCCGTATGGCTGGAGCACGGCAACCGCCACTCCGCACATATCCATTCTCATGATGTAACCCGTATCACCAGATATGCAAAGGCTCTGGACACCGCTATTCTCGTAAAGAACGGCCCGTCCTACGCTGCACTGGGCTTCGGCGGAGAAGGCTACTGCACATTCACCATCGCTTCCAGAACAGGCGAGGGACTTACCAGTGCCAAGACCTTTACAAAGAGAAGACAGTGCACCATGGTCGACTCTCTGTGCATCCGTTAACTTAAGGTTATAAATCCACAGGATTTATATAGGAGGAAATATTAAAATGGCAATGGATCAGGCAAATATTGAAGAGATCGTAAAAGCCGTACTTTCCAGTATGTCCGGCGTTTCCGCTCCTTCAGCAGGTGCTGCTCCGGCCGCTTCAGCAGGCCCCGTTCCCAAGACCGCTCACGTCGCTATGCTGACTTCCCTGGGACACTTTGATGTCAAAGAGTTCCCGATCCCGGAAGTCGGAGATGACGATATCCTGGTCAAGGTCGAGGGCTGCGGTATCTGCGGAACCGACCAGCACGAATTCAAGAAAGACCCGTTCGGACTTATCCCGGTAGCCCTCGGACATGAAGGAACCGGCGAGATCGTCAAACTGGGCAAGAATGTAACAAAAGACTCCGCAGGCAAGCCTCTTCATGTTGGAGATAAGCTGGTTACCTGCATGATCTTCGCAGATGATCCCGACATTACCATGTTCGACCTGAACAAGAAGAACGTCGGCGCCGCTGATGTATACGGACTCCTTCCGGATGATGACATTCATCTGAACGGCTGGTTCTCTGATTACATTCTGATCAAGGGCAGCAGAGGATCAACCTACTTCAACGTCAGCGACATGGATTTGAGAAGCCGTATCCTGATCGAGCCGGCAGCTGTTCTCGTTCATGCAGTTGAGAGAGCAAAGACCACCGGAATCCTCCGCTTCAACAGCAGAGTTGTTGTACAGGGCGTAGGACCGATCGGACTTCTGTGTGTAGCAGTTCTCCGTACCATGGGTATCGAGAACATCACAACGGTAGACGGAAATGACAACCGCCTTGAGTTCTCCAAGAAGATGGGCGCTACTAAGACCGTCAACTTCATGAACTACAAGGGAATCGACAACCTGGCCAAGGCAGTCGCGGATACCTTCGACGGACATCTGGCAGACTTCGCATTCCAGTGCACCGGATCCCCGAAAGCTCATTCCAATATCTATCACTTCGTACGCAACGGCGGCGGACTCTGTGAGCTTGGTTTCTTCATCAACAACGGTGATGCGACCATCAACCCGCACTTCGATCTCTGCTCCAAGGAAATCAACCTGGTCGGCAGCTGGGTATACACCCTTCGCGATTATGTAACGACCTTCGATTTCCTCAAGAGAGCAAAAGCAATCGGTCTTCCGGTAACAGACCTGATCACCGAAGCCTTCCCGCTCGCCAAGATTAACGAGGCTCACGAGTGGGCACTTGCCCAGAAGGGCCTGAAGATCGCGGTTACCAATGTTCCGCTTGACTGATCAAGCATAAGCAGAGCATGATAGAACCAAAGTTGGTATGATGTTTTTTCAGGGAGCCTGCATGAGGCCTTGCCTCCGCAGATCGAATGGAAAAACAGCAAATACAAAGGAGCTTGAGATATGGCACAAGCCGTAGGAATCCTGGAAGTATTCGGATTGACATGCGCGTTTGTTGCCGCAGATGTCGGCTGCAAGGCTGCGAACGTCACCCTTGAAGTCTTCGATAAGAACAAGCCGGCAAATGCAGATAAGCTGCCGGTACCGCTCCTGGTAACGATTAAGTTCCGGGGAAATGTCGAAGACGTGACGATGGCAGTCGAAGCGGGCATCAAAGCGGCAGAGAAGATCAGTGGTGTGGTTCAGCATTACGTTATCCCAAATCCGGATGATCCCGGAGTCGAGAAGATGCTGAAGATCAGCGCCCTCGATAAGTTCTGACGGAGAGTAAGATCCGGACAGAAATCAGTATCATCAGGAGGACATAAAGAAATGGCATCCCAGGCATTAGGTATGATCGAGACAAGAGGTCTTACCGCAGCAATCGAAGCTGCTGATGCAATGACTAAGGCAGCAGATGTACATCTGGTAGGAACCGAGAAGATCGGATCCGGACTGGTATCAGTCTTTGTAAGAGGCGATGTCGGAGCCGTAAGAGCGGCAGTTGACGCCGGCACGACCGCAGCATCCAAACTGGGCGAGCTGGTCGCGACTCACGTAATCCCGAACCCGCACGAAGATGTGGAATACATTCTTCCACATAACCTCGAGTAATAAATGAGGAATAACTAATGAGTGAAGCATTCGGTTTTGTTGAAATCGTAGGTGTCACAGCCGCGATCGATGCCGTGGATCTCATGGCAAAGTCAGCGGACGTGCATCTGCTTTCCTGGGAAAGAAAGCTGGGAGGCCGTCTGGTCACGCTGATCATCGGCGGCGATGTATCAGCTGTTCAGGCAGCGGTGGACGCCGCATGCACAAAGGGAATCAAGAAACCGGTACTCCATGCTGTCATCGCCCAGCCTCACGAGGAAATCGTGAAGATGGTTGAACGCAGCATGAGCAGATGGAGAACGACAGGAGATTACCCATGGCGGATGTAAATGACAACAAGCCTTCCGGAAGAAAGACGACCGGGAGAAAAACGGCTGCGAAAAAGCCGGCCAGAGGGGCGTCATCCCGGACTGCTGCTGCGAAGAAAACCGCAGCAAAGGCAGCTGCTCCTGCAGCTGCAGAAAAAACAGCAACAACAGCTGCAAAGGCAGCTGTAGAAGCAAAAGCAGCTGCGCCTGCGGCTGTAGAAACAAAAACAATTCCAGACACTGTCAGTGTTGTTGAAAACAAAAAAATGGAGGAAAGAAAAATGACACAGGAAGCTTTAGGAATGATCGAGACCAGAGGACTTGTAGCAGCAATTGAGGCAGCTGATGCTATGTGCAAGGCAGCTAACGTTTCCCTGATCGGAACCGAGAGAATCGGATCCGGACTCGTAACCGTTATGGTCCGCGGAGATGTAGGCGCTGTTAAATCTGCTGTAGAAGCAGGCGGAAACAACGCTTCCAGACTTGGCGAACTGATCGCAACTCATGTCATCCCGAGACCGCACAGCGATGTTGAGATGATCCTTCCGCACCTGGATAAGTAATTTGAACGTATAAATCCCCTTGCAAGTGTCTGAATGCAGGGCAAAGCCGCAGGCCTTGCCCGGGCATGAGGACATTTGCGAGGATAACGAACATGAGCATGAAGCAATGCGTAAGCAGTGCGAAAATGCGAATGTTCGTAGCTCTGCGGAAGCAGTGAAACTGCGGAGCAGAGCGTGGGAGTTATACAAACCTTCGTCAACAAACTAAGTATTTCTTACCGGGAGTAATTAGTACCAGCGAAGAAAAAAAGATACAAACTATCTAGGAGGTAGGGTTTTGGAAACGAGCCAGGTAGAATTAATTACGAGAATGGTCATTGACGCCATCAATGGTCATGACGCGAAACCGGCGGACAAGGGCTTTCTGGTTCCCGTCGGTGTATCAGCCAGGCACGTGCACCTTACCCAGGAGCATGTAGAGGTACTGTTCGGCAAGGGCTATAAGCTGACCAAGAAGAAAGACCTCATGGGCGGCCAGTTCGCGTCGAACGAGCGTGTTACGATCGTCGGATTAAAGCTGCGTGCCATCGAAAACGTCCGTATCTTAGGACCGTGCCGCAAGCAGTCTCAGGTTGAAATCTCAGCCACTGACGCACGTACTCTTGGAGTTCCTGCTCCGGTCCGTGAATCCGGACATCTGGAAGGAAGCGCACCCATCGCTCTGATCGGACCGAAGGGAGCCCTTTACCTGAAAGA
Organism: Eubacterium sp.; assembly: GCA_036308545.1. Lineage (GTDB taxonomy): Bacteria > Bacillota > Clostridia > Lachnospirales > Lachnospiraceae > Bilifractor. The sequence goes on from JAXJVN010000117.1 coordinate 5,008, forward strand.
AGGATGCATCGTAGCAATGCGTCATATTCACATGTCTCCCAAGGATGCAATGGCAGCCGGACTGAAGAACGGCGATGTCGTATCCGTAAAGGCTGATAATGACAGAGGAACAACCTTCAATCACGTTGTAATCCGTGTAGACCCGAGCTTCACGCTCGAGATGCACATCGATACTGACGAGGCAAACGCTGCAGGAATCAAGCAGGGTGATACCGTTCGTATCGTAAAGCAGTAAAAAAGCAATGGCCGCTTTGGACCGGGATTCACGGCCTGGAGCGGCCATTTATACAAAAAAAATTCAAAACCATACTGTCAATTGAAAAAAATAAGGCAGAATGGTAAAAAGCGCATTAGAAATCAGAGAAAAATTTTTTTTAAAAGTTGAATGCAACCGCAGTTCCGGGCCGGATTACAGACCCGGTATTGCGTTATCAGATTCCTATCATGTAATCGAAATTATTATATCGGAGATGCTATGTTTGCAGGAAAAGTCGTAGGCAGCCTTGTTTCCACCCGCAAGAGTGAGAAACTTGTCGGGAATAAATTTATGATCGTGGAACCGCTGCGCCACATGCAGGCAGATACCAGACAGATTATCGCAATCGACAATGTCGGAGCCGGAATCGGCGAACTTGTCATTGTTGCGGAAGGCAGCGCTGCCAGGATCGGATGCGACATGGAAGACGCGCCGGTTGACGCGGCGATTGTCGGAATTATAGATGACGGCGGTATTCTTGAAGAGGATTAACAGATCGGAGCCGATATGGAACTTGAGGAATTAAAAAATATCATACAGGAGTGCGGAGTAGTCGGTGCCGGCGGCGCAGGCTTCCCCACCTATGCGAAATTTGATAAGAAAGCGGATACGATCCTGCTAAATGTAGCGGAGTGCGAGCTTCTGCTTTCCCTGCACAGGGAGTTGATGGAGCGCCATGCCGACCAGATCATGCAGGCTTTCCATCTGGTCGCGGAAACCGTCGGTGCTGAGCATGCCATCATCGGCATCAAAGGTTCTTATACAGAAGCGGTAGAATCAATCCGCGCCAATCTCGATCAGTATCCGGAGATGGATGTTCATCTTCTGCCGGATGTCTATCCCATGGGTGATGAAGTTGTTCTGACCTACGAATGTACGGGCAGAGTCATTGAACCGGGCGGACTTCCGATCCAGAAAGGCGTCATCGTCTTCAACGTCGAGACCATGTACAATGTTTATCATGCAATCTGGGACCATCGTCCTGTTGCGGATAAGCTGGTCTCCGTCGTAGGAGAAGTTAAGAACCCCATGTCGATCCGCGCCCGCCTGGGCATGACCCTCAAGGACCTGGTCCGTGAGGTCGGCGGGGAGACAATCGAAGATCCGGTCTACGTAGTCGGCGGCGCCATGATGGGCGTCATTAAACCTCCCACAACACCGGTTACAAAAACAACTAATGCCGTTCTGGTCCTTCCCAAAGACCATCCTGTTGTTGTAAAGAAGCAGAGAAATGCGTCTATTGACCTGAAGCGAGCTGCTTCCATATGCTGCCAGTGCCATACCTGTACGGACCTGTGCCCGCGTCATAACCTGGGTCATCCGATCGATCCGGCCAGGTTCATGCGTTCCGCGGCAAATGCAGACTTCCAGGATCTGAAGCCATTCCTGGATACCTTCTTCTGCTGCTCCTGCGGCGTATGTGAACTGTATGCCTGCCCGCAGGACCTGGCGCCCAGAACTCTGATCGGCATCTATAAGGGCGGCCTTCGCAAGAATGGAATCAAGGCGCCCAAGGTCGAAGCCGTTCCGGTTCGAGAGACCAGAGAACTGCGCAAGGTGCCTGAAGCAAGGCTGATGACGCGAATGGGACTGGCTAAATACGACGTGCCTTCACCCAAAGCGGACTATGACGCTGGACTTGCAGATAACGTCAAGATCCTCATGAGCCAGCATATCGGAGCACCGGCTGTTCCGGTCGTCAAGGTCGGCCAGAAAGTCAAGTTCAGGGACATCATAGCGAAACCCGGCAATGGCCTTTCCGTTGCGATTGCCGCTTCCATAGACGGAACCGTTACCGAAGTTACAGATTCTTATGTATGCATTACAGCGGATAAGGAAGGAAAGGTATAAGCAATGAGTAAAGCAATCGGCATGATTGAATTCAAGTCAATTCCGACCGGTATTACCGCTGCCGACCTTATGGTAAAAACAGCAGACGTCGACGTCGTCGAGGCCCAGACCGTCTGCCCGGGCAAATATATTGCGATTATCACCGGCAATTTAAGCGCAGTCCGCGCAGCAGTCGATGCGGCAAGCAGGCAGTATGATTACGATCTGATCGACAACTTCGTACTTGGTAATCCGCATGAAAGTCTTTTCCCGGCAATGTACGGCGCAACCCAGGTCGAAAAAATCGATGCGCTGGGAATTCTGGAGACTTTCGATGTTGCTTCTCTGATCGAAGCAGCCGACCTCGCAGCCAAGACTGCAGTCGTAGAACTGATCGAGCTGCGGCTTGCCAAGGGTATGTGCGGAAAGTCTTTCATGGTCATCACCGGTGAAGTATCCGCAGTTACCGCATCGATTGAGGCAGGCAAGAGGCTGGCAGGAGAAAAAGGCATGTTCCTGGATTCCTCCGTCATTGCCCATCCGGACGAGAAGCTGATCCGTACAATCCTGTAAACGAACCGGAGATATTTTTTTCGGAATTTGACTGCCCCAGAGGGGCGGGGTATTTGACCCTCGCGGGCGTCGTCATACGAATATATTCCTATATTCGAGTGACCCATGCCTTGTGGAAAATATTAATTTCGGGGGGTTCATATGCTTGCAATAGAGAGGCGCAATCAAATCCTGGAAAGGCTCCAGGATGAAAAAAAAGTCGTCGTAAGCCAGCTCAGCAGTGAATTCAATGTGTCGGAGGAAACGATTCGCCGGGACCTTGAAAAGCTGGAGAAGGAAGGCTACGCAACCAAGAGTTACGGCGGAGCGGTCCTGAATGAGAATGTCGGCTTTGATATGCCGCTCAAGATCCGGAGCAAGAAAAATGTTTCTGCCAAGGAAATTATTGCTCAGCTTGCAGCGGAACAGATCCACGACGGCGATCATATCATTCTGGACGCCAGCTCGACGGACCTGTTTATCGCCAAAGCTATCCGCAATAAGCAGCATCTGACCGTCGTAACCAATTCGATTGAAATCATGCTGACGCTGTCTGAGGTCAACAGCGACTGGAATATCATATCCACCGGCGGCAACCTGAAGAGCGGATACCTGGCTATGCTGGGTCCCCAGGCTGAATCCAGCATCAGTAATTTTTACGCGGACAAAGCCTTTGTATCCTGCAAGGCAGTTGATCAGCAGCTTGGAATCTATGACTCCATCGAAACGTTCTCTTCCCTGAAGCGCCAGATGATCGCATCTGCGACCAAGTCCTATCTCTGCGTAGATTCTTCAAAATTCGGCAGAACGGCATTTGCTAAAACCGGAAATGTTTCTATGTGCGACGCGGTCATCACAGACCGGATTCCGGATGCAAAATGGAAAGAGATGTTTGACATGCGGGGCATTACCTGCATATCAGGAGAATGAAAATACCCGACGATATCGGTTAAAGCCCGGCAAAAGCTGATTGAGAGCAGTGGGTTCGATAAGGAATGTACTCTGCAAATAAAAGCGGAGATGGAATAAGAAATGGATGAAAATAATATCGCCAATAACATAGTCAGCAAAGTAAAGGGCAGCATCTCCCTGGATACCGCCAAGAAACTGATGGATAAAATCGAAGACTATGCCAGAAGCATCGGTCTTCCCTGCGTCATCGCCATAGACGATGCTCATGGAAATCCCATAGCAGTCCATGTCATGGAAGACGCTTTTCTGGTAAGCTACCAGGTCGCGACCCAGAAAGCCTATACAGCCGTAGCAGTCAAGATGTCCACCCTGGAGGTAAACAAGCTGGTTCAGCCCGGTGGAACATTCTACGGACTCGAAGCCATGGCGAATGGCAAGATCATCGGATTCGGAGGCGGCGTACCCCTCAAGATTGACGATGTGGTCGTCGGAGGCTTAGGCATCTCCGGCGGGACCGGAGAGCAGGACAACGACGTAGCTGTACATGGCCTGCAGTACTTCAAAGAATTAACAGGACAGGAATAAGAGAGAAGCCAGAGTGACAGCGCTTTGGCTTCTTTTTTTGCAAAATTTAGGGGCCAATGAGAGAAGGTGTCAGGTGCTGGGGAGAGAAGGCGTCAGGTGCTGTCAACAAAATTTTACAGCACCTGACACCTTCTCTCATTTTCTCAAAAAAAAAGGAAAATGTGTTGAGAATTCTTGCACTAATGAGCCAATCGTCATAAAATATGACTATAAATGCGGCGATAATGCAGAACTCATTGGGAGTTTTGACAAGAGTCATTTATTTTTTGAAGGAGGACATATGGAAAGAGTACAGGATTTCGGAAAAACGAAAGCCGGCCAGCAGGCCCATCTGTATACGATCGGACACGGCTATCTGAAAGCACAGGTTACCGATTACGGTGCAGCCCTGGTCAGCTATACCATTGATACCGGAAAAGGCCCGACCGACGTTGTTCTGGGATATGATGACGTAAGCGGATATGAAACAAACGCAATCTGCGCAGTGGGTGCTATCGTCGGCAGAAATGCCAACCGTATCGGCAATGCCTATTTCAGCCTGAACGGCAAGCCGTATCACCTTGTCGCAAATGACGGCATTAACAACCTGCACAGCGGTCCGGAATATTACTTCACACGTTTTTACAAGACCAAGGGCGTCGATGCAGACGGCAACAGCATTACCTTTACCCTGTTCTCACCGGACGGCGATCAGGGATTCCCGGGCAGACTGACCATGAAGGTCACATATTCTATTACGGACCGGGAGGGACTGACCATTCATTATGAAGCGGTCTGCGATAAGGATACGGTCTTCAATCCGACCTGCCACGCTTATTTCAATCTGGACGGCGAGGGAAACGGAGATGTTACAGATCAGTTCCTGCAGATTTTTGCAGCGGAGTATACACCGGTCGACAAGAACCTGATTCCTTACACCGGTTTCTTAAGAGAAGCGCGCGGCACTTCCTTCGATTTCCAGGAGATGAAGAGAATCGGTGCTGATCTTGACGATCCTTCCAGCAAGCAGCAGAAATATGCCAAAGGCTATGATATGAACTTCGCAGTTGCTCATCATAAACGGAGCAGACCTTATCTGTCCGCCTATGCTTCCAGCCCGGATTCCGGTCTGGAAATGGAGGTCTATACAGAACTTCCGGGCATCCAGTTCTATACAGCCAACTTCCTGGATGTAAACGGAAAGGGCGGCAAGCATTACGGACCGAGATCCGCTTTCTGCCTGGAGACGCAGTTCTATCCCAACGCGATCAATGATCCGGAATTCCCCAAGCCGATCCTGAGAGCGGGCGAGAAGTATGAGTCCACAACTATTTACAAACTTTTCTCCAGTGATATGAAATCCGATTTTTAAATCATCCGGAGATATAGTATAATAAAAGAACAATTGGAAAAAAACCTCCTCGCAAGGGAGGTTTTTTCCTGTAATAAAAGATCCGTCTATAAAGCCGGTTTAAAAAGAAGCAGGACAGCAGAAAATAAATCAGAAAGCCGTCGAACGAAAAAAAGGGACGTTCTGCTGCCGGCATCATTTCAGGCGGCAGAGAAGCACAAGGAGAACAAATGGGAACAGAAGAATTTTTTGAAAAAGTTATTACGGTCAGAATGCCGGAAGACCGAAGCGCGGTGAATATCATTGACCAGACTCTGCTTCCGGGCACGATCAAGCGAATCAATCTCCATACCAAAGAGGAAATGTGGGAGGCAATCAAGAAGCTCCGCGTCAGAGGAGCGCCGGCTATCGGCGTAACCGCAGCTTATTCTATGGCTTATCTGGCATCGCAGATCAAGACAGACAGCTTTGATGATTTTTATAAAGAGTTTAAGGCTGACAAGGATTATCTGGCGACGTCCAGACCGACTGCCGTCAATCTTTTCTGGGCGCTGGACCGCATGGACCGCACCGCACTTGCCAATAAGGATAAGAACCTTTCTGAACTGAAGGAAATCCTCTTCAAAGAGGCGGATGCCATCCGTGAGGAAGATGTGCAGATTAGCCGCAATATCGGCGAGATCGGTCATGGACTTCTGAAGAATCTGAAAAAAGATGGAAAGCCGGTCGGCATTCTGACCCACTGCAACGCGGGCACTCTCTGCTCAGCAAAGTACGGTACCGCGACCGCACCTATGTATATTTCACTGGAGCATGGCTGGGCAGGCAGCGACATGCACGTTTACTGCGACGAGACCAGACCTCTCCTGCAGGGTGCGCGTCTGACCGCTTTCGAATTATATAATGCCGGCATTACCACGACAGTCCAGTGCGACAACATGGCCTCTATCCTGATGAAATCGGGCGCGATCGACATTGTCTTTGTCGGCTGCGACCGCGTTGCCCGCAACGGAGACGCTGCCAACAAGATTGGAACGTCCGGCGTCGCTATCCTGGCTAAACATTACGGCATTCCTTTCTACGTCTGCGCACCCAGCTCCACCATCGATATGGCGTGCCCGACGGGAGAGCAGATCCCAATCGAGATGCGCGATCCGGACGAAGTCACCGAGATGTGGTATAAGGAACGCATGGCACCGAAAGGCGTCGGCGTCTACAACCCTGCCTTCGATGTTACCGACCACGACCTGATCACCGGCATCATCACAGAAAAAGGACTCGTTTCCGGCGACTTCGAAGAGGGCTTCCGGAAGCTGGGAATCGGGGAATAAAGGATTAAAAAAATTATCGAAAGAATATCATTTTTGCATTGGGCGGGCCTCTCATAGGACCCGCCTCTTTCGTTACAGATAATTTTGTAACAAATTTGTAAAAAATGGTTGAATCTGCTTCCCTGACTTTCTATAATAAAAAATAGCGTCCTACTTATGTGAACGTCTTTGGGGTCTGCAGGCGGTTCCGCGAAGGAGCCGTACAAGCAGAAAAAACCTGTTTCGGTCAGACTTTTTTTCAAGGAAAGTCTGTCAAGTGCGGGTATGAAGGAAGTAAAGCATGAAAAAACAACAGTGGAAATTATTTATGGCAGGAATGCTGGCGGCGGGAATGCTTTCGCAGCCGGTTTCTGTTTTTGCGGGAGAACCGGCTTCTGACGAATTGCAGGAACAATCCGTTTCGACTGTGGAAGCCCTTGCGGATTCCGGTGAGGTTGGAAAGGGTACCGATCCTGAAAATAACGAGAAAACCGACAGTTCCGGAAGCAATGCGACCGGCAGTTCCGACAGCAATGCGACCAGCAGTTCCGGCAGCAATGCGACCGGCAGTTCCGGCAGCAATGCGACCAGCAGTTCCGGCAGCAGTACGAGCAGCAGTTCCGGCAGCAGCACGAGCAGCAGCTCCGGCAGCAATACGAGCAGCAGTTCAAGCAGTTCCGGCAGCAGTGCGAGCAGCAGTTCCAGCAGCTCTGCTGTAGATCCGAATGCGCAGAAAGCTCAAGAGGAGGAAGCTGCGAAGGAAGCAGCTGCAAAGAAGGCAGCGGAGGAAGCAGCTGCAAAGAAGGCAGCGGAGGAAGAAACTGCAAAGAAGGCCGCAGAGGAAGCAGCTGCAAAGAAGGCCGCGGAAGAGGAAGCCGCAAAGAAGGCCGCGGAAGAGGAAGCTGCAAAGAAGACCGAAGAAGAGGAAGCTGCAAAAAAGGCCGCGGAAGAGGAAGCCGCCAAGAAAGCGGCAGAGGAAGAAGCTGCCAAGAAGGCAGAGGAAGAAAAGAAAAAGCGTGAGGAAGAGGACAAAGCCAAGGACGATATCGAACGTGTCCTGATCGGGACAGGCTCCAGAATTGTTACCAAACCCGACATTCAGCCTTCTTTCCGTTTTTGGACGGTTGCAAAGAACAAAGCCTTTACCAAAAGGACGGATTCCATTCTGGAAGACAAGAATGAGGATGCGCGCGCGGTCGGTACGATCCGCAATATCGGCGTCGTTTATGTCCTCAAGGATGACGGCGACGGCTGGCTTTATGTGGAATCGGGAGATGCCCGCGGATTTATAAGGGCAGATAACCTGTATCTGGACGAAGAAGCGCAGAATATTGAGAAGGGCATTCTCGAATCGGCAGGCGCTGTGACTGCTGAAGAAAAGGCAAAGTTTGACTGGAGCAGCCGCGAAGCGGAAGCTGATCTTCCGGTTTATGAAAATAAGGCTTACACCTATACCCATACGACGACGAGATCAACCGTGATTGACAAGCTTTATTTTATGGTTGATGTAGATAAGGGAAATATGCTCAATGTCCGGGAAGATCAGTCTGAAGATGCCCGTGTCGTAGGAACGCTGGAATCCGGCGCGATTGGCTATATTATCGACGATCCTGGAGACAGCGACTGGGTTTATATTGAATCCGGCGAAGTCCGCGGCTTTGTGGCACGGCGCTTTTTGAGAAGAGACAACCTGCTTCAGACAGAGATCGTCAATAAGATCGAAGAAGCTGCTCCCGAAGGAAATTCCGGCAGCGTGTCCGTGAAAGCAGCAGAAGCTGTTTACAAAACGGCGAAAGCTACCGTCAAACCTGCGGAGAATAAAGCACTTTACTATACCCTGAACTCCGTGGAAGAAGGAAACAGCGGAAGCTATATCGGACAGGAACTGGTACGGTATGCATCTCAGTATATCGGAAATCCCTACGTCTGGGGCGGCACGAGCCTGACAGACGGATGTGACTGCTCCGGATTCTGCCAGAGTATTTTTAAACAGTTCGGCATTAACCTTCCGCGTGTATCGGAGGATCAGGCGCAGGTTGGAACGGCAATCTCTCTTGAAGATGCCGCTCCGGGTGACCTTGTTTTTTACAAGGACGAGACCGGCCATATCTATCATGTTATGATCTATGCAGGAGAAGGAAGAACCGTAGAGGCAGCCAATCCGTCGCTGGGCATCATTTCCGGATATGTAAATACTTCCGAGGTCGCCTGGTGTGTAAGAGTTCTGGACCTGGGAGCGGATATCGAAACGGATGGAGGCGGAACGGAGATTTCTCCTAAGGAAAGCACGATCGGCGGCGTCTGCTCTTATGAACGCTGGGACCGTGAAAATGTCGCAGTCGACTGGATTGCCGGCACAAGCCAGAAAGCGCTCCGCGATCTCTATGAAAACTATGATACCGAAGGCTTTGGACGCATTGGAGACCGCTATGTCGTTGCCTGCACGGACACGTTCGGCCAGGTGGGAGACCTGATTGATTTCAAGCTGGCTGACGGCACGGTCGTCAAGACCGTCGTGGGCGACATTAAAGATCAGAACGATCCGGGATGTAATGAATGGGGCCATCAGGACGGTACAAACGTTCTGGAATTCCTGGTCAATGGCAGACTCTGGGGCTACAATCACGCAAATCCCGGAACAGAGGGAGTCCACCCTGAATTCGGCCAGCAGGTCTTATCAGCCGTTAACTACGGAAGCATACTAGACTGACCGTGGGGACGGTTCTTCCGGCTGAATTCGACCATGCAGACGATTCGCATACTGAATTAGGCTGCGTCCTGCCATTGGGACGGTTCTTCCGGCAGAACAGGCTTTTAAGCAGAAATAAAAAAAGAACAGGCAGACGGCAGCTCTTGCGGAGAAAAATCCGCAGGGCCGCCGTTTTTCTGTGCGGGAAGTGAAGCGGCATATTGACAGCAGTTTGCCGCTTCGGCAGGGGCAAATTTGCCGCCGCTTCGCCAACGGGCAGGCGGCAAAGCGACTGTCATTTTGCCGCTCGTGTACACAAATTCAGAATAGTGTCACAAGGGACTGCGTTTGTTTTGACACATAAATATCAAAGTGCTATTATTCTTTTATATATTTAGCACAGAAAAGCAAGGGTATTTCTATCCTGTTTATCGGAAAAATCAATAAAAAACCGAAAGAAAAATGGAGGTGAAACCGCTTGGCAAAAGAGATCGTAGATAGAATCCGCAAGACGGAGAGTGAGGCTGCTGCGGGTGAAGAGGCTGCGAGGGCGAAGGCGAAGGAGATGATTTCATCGGCTAAGAGCGCCGGAGCCGAGAAAGAGAAAAAGGCCCTCAGCGACGCGAGGCAAAGGGCCGCCGACCTGGCTTCAGAGGCAGAGGCGGAGCGGGACCAATATCTGAAAGCGGAAGCAGCGAAGACGGAGGATGAGGTCCGGAAGCTGAGAGAGGGTGCCGCAGCCAGGAAAGAAGAGATCCAGAAAGCAATTCTCAAGGTGATTGAGGAATAATATCCAGGCAGAAATGGTTCGCTTTATTGAAAATTCGTTTTTTTTTGTGGAAACCGGGAATCAAACGGACCTGCGCGCATGTCCGTTTCCTGTAAAAATGAAAGGAGGGAGAGAAAGTTGTCGGTCGTACCAATGAAACGCATTTTTCTGTGCGCACTGAAAAAAGACCGTAAGGGAATTCTCGAATTCCTGCAGCGCGAGCGTGTCGTTGAGCTGAATTACCTCGATGAAGACGACGATGTATTCCGCAAGCAGGACATGTCGGCACAAACGGCGCAGTTCCGCCGCAATGCTCAGACAGCAGAGAACGCCCTGAAGATCCTGGATCTGTACGTTCCGGAAAAAGCAGGGCTCGCCGGTATGTTCGCCGGAAGGGAGCAGATCGACAAGCATGAACTCGGAGCCAGGATAGAGGCGCGCGATGCGGACATGAAGCTTTGCTTCCGAACGGTGAGGCTGGAAAAGGAACTGGCAGAGACCAGGACCCGGATTCCAAAGCTTCAGGATCAGGTCCTGCAGCTGACGCCGTGGGCGGATTACGACCTGCCGCTGTCTCTTTCTGAGACAGAGAAGACCGCAATCATCACAGGCGTTCTGGAAGGAAACGTTCCTCTCGAGGAATTATATTCCGGCATTGCAAAAAATGCGCCCGACCCGGAGGTGGACGTCACGATCGTGAGTGCGACGGAGCAGCAGACCTGTTTCTTCCTTGTAGCAAAGAAAGAAGACAGGCAGCAGGTTACGGAAGCACTGCAGAAGATGAACTACAGCAAGCCTCCGATTTACCGGACGAATCCAGCCGGGCAGATTCAAAATCTGAACGCCGAAATCAAGGCTGCACAGGAAAAAGAGCAGCAGATACTGGAGGAATTGAAAGAACTGGGGACGCATCGGGAACAGATGCGGTTTGCGTCGGATTATTATACAATCCGTGCCGACAAGTACCAGGTCATCAGCGAGCTCGAGCAGAGCCGCAAGACATTCCTGATTGAAGGCTATGTGCCCGCTCCCAAAGCTGAGGCTCTGAAAGAAACTCTGGAAAAAAAGTTCACGCTTGAAGTTGATCTGACAGATCCGGACGAATCGGACGATCCGCCGGTCCTTTTGAAAAACAATGCCTTCGCGGATCCGGTCCAGGGCGTTACGGAAAGCTTCGCCATGCCGGCGAAAGGTGAACTGGATCCGACCTTTGTATCGGCCCTGTTCTATTATCTTCTCTTCGGAATCATGCTTTCCGACGCAGGCTACGGACTGATCCTGATCATCGGAACATTTATTCTTCTCAAAAAATTCCCCAACATGGAAGAGGGAACGAAGAGGATGATGAAACTCATGTTCGGATGCGGCTGGGGAACGGTTTTTGCAGGACTCATGACAGGATCTTTTTTCGGCAATACGGTTAACGTCGTTGCCACGACCTTCTTCAACCGACCTGACATTACCTTTGCTCCGCTCATGTTCGATCCGCTGACGCAGCCTATGCGCATGATGGCAATCTGTTTCGCAATCGGCGTCGTGCATATGTTCATCGGACTCGGCGTCAAGGCGTATACACTTTTGAAAAACGGCAAGCCGCTGGACGTTCTCTATGACGTGATCTTCTGGTACCTTCTCTTAATCGGATGCATCATCCTGCTTCTGACCAGCGAGAACTTCTCCGGAATTCTGGCAATGGAAGAGCCGCTTTCCGCAGTTTACCAGACGCCGGCAAAGGTCATGGCGATCATAGGTGCAGTGGGGATCATCCTTTTTGGAGACCGCTCTTCAAAAAATCCGGTTAAGAGGATTATGAAAGGCCTGTACGCCCTGTACGGAATTTCCGGCTGGCTGTCAGATGTCCTTTCCTATTCGAGACTGTTAGCCCTCGGACTTGCCACAGGCGTCATCGCCCAGGTATTCAACAAGATGGGAACCATGGCGGGAGGCGGAGTCCTTGGAGCAATCATTTTTATCGTCATATTCCTGATCGGGCAGGTGCTTAACCTGGCGATCAACGCGCTTGGCGCATATGTACATACTAACCGACTTACCTATGTGGAATTTTTCGGAAAATTCTATGACGGCGGCGGACGGAAATTCAAACCGTTCCAGGCAAACACAAAGTATTTCAAAATCAAGGAGGAACTGTAAGATGAATCTGGATTCATTCGGAATCGTATTTGCAATTGCAGGCGCTGCACTTGCGGCAGCTACATCAGGAATCGGAAGCGCAAAAGGAGTTGGGCTGGCAGGCCAGGCAGCAGCAGGCGTCTGCACGGATAAGCCGGATCTCTTCAGTAAAGTCCTGATTCTTCAGCTGCTTCCCGGTACCCAGGGTATTTACGGACTGCTGATTGCCTTCATCGCACTTTCCCAGTGCGGCGTCATGGGCGGCGAAGCTCCGGACTTCTACAAAGGACTGGCGCTCTTTGCGGCATGCCTTCCGGTTATCATCGTAGAGCCGATTTCTGCAGTCCATCAGGGCAAAGTTGCAGTAGCGTCCATCAACCTGGTAGCAAAAAAGGAAGACCAGTTCGGTAAATCCATGATTTTCCCGGCAATGGTCGAGACCTACGCAATTCTTGCACTGCTGATTTCTATCTTAGCGATATTTAACCTGTAACGATGCGAGAGCTGCTTTGGCGGCGGAGCAGCGCGCAGGATTTATCGAAGTATAAAGAAACGATAAGACACTATTATTCAGGCACAAAAAAGGAGTACACATGTCCGGATTAGACAAAATATTGGAAGAAATCCGTACGGAGTCAAAAGCGTCTCAGGACGCGATCCTTCAGGATGCCCAAAGTAAGGTCAGTGAGCTGAATGACGCCAAAGATAAGGAAATCGAAGCAAAGGTCAGAGAAATCCTTGCGGGCGGAGAAAAGGAAGCGGATGAAATCAGAAGCCGTGCGCAATCGTCGGCAGAGCTCCTTCATCGTCAGCAGCTGCTGGCAGCCAGGCAGGAAATCATAAGCGATATGATCAGCGCCTCAAAAGATTACATTTTGAATCTTTCGGATGACGAATACTTCAGCCTGGTCAGCAGCCTGATCATCAGGAATGCGAGAAAAGGGCAGGGAGAAATCGTTTTTGGCCGGAAAGACCGGGAGAGGATTCCATCCGCTTTCCTGGAAAATCTGGCGAAAACTCTTCCTGAAGGCTGCAAATTGACTCTTGCAGAAGAAACAGCACCGGTAGATGGAGGCTGTATTCTGCGCTACGGCGGAATCGAAGAAAACTGTTCGATCGAGGCGGTTTTTAACGAAAAAAAGGACGAACTGCAGGACCTGGTAAGAAAGATTCTGTTCTAAAGGAGGACGCGTCATGGCAGAAGAATATATCTATGAAGTTGCCCGCGTCCACAACCGTGATTCATCCCTTCTGACCGGGGAGTTCCTGAGAACCTTAGCCGCACAGGCGGATGAAGATGCCGCCTTGAAGCTTCTGCATGAGAAAGGCTGGGGATCCCCGGATATGACTTCGGAGGAAATGTTCGCAGAGGAGCAGAAGGAAACCTGGGACTTTGTTACCGAACTTCTGAAGGGAAGAATCAGCGATCTGGATATCTTCCGTACGGAAACGGATTATCATAATCTGAAAGCCGCTGTGAAAGAAAGCGTGCGTCCGGGCGTCCACGAAGGGATCTTCCAGGACGGCGGCCGCTACAAAGCAATGGACCTGTACAATGCAATCTCTGACAGCGACTGGGAAAGCCTGCCGGATGAGATGCAGAGTGCTGCAAAAAAGGCCAAAGAGACTCTGTTGACGACCGGTGACGGACAGATGTGTGACGTGATCATCGACCGTGCCTGCATGGATCAGCTTCAGGCCGAGAAAAAGGAAACAGACCAGAAGATTTTGAAGGACTACGCGGAACTGAAGACGGTCGCGGGCGATATCAGCATCGCGGTCCGCTCTGCCAGGACCGGAAAGAGCCGTGCTTTTCTGGAAACAGCAATGGCTGCGGCAGAAACGCTGGACCGGGACGAACTGATCCGGGCGGCATTGGAAGGAACGGACAGCATCTACAGCTATCTCGGTTCCACGGACTATGCCGACGCGGTTCCCGCTCTGACCGGTTCCATGTCAGCCTTTGAATGCTGGTGCGACAACCGCCTGGTTGAGGCAATCCGTCCGGAAGCCCATCAATTCTTCGGAATCGGGCCTTTAGCAGCCTACATTCTGGCAAGGCAGAACGAGATTAAGACTGTCCGGATCCTCCTTTCTGCGAAGCGCAATAACTTCCCGGAGGAAGAGATTAAGGAACGGATTCGGGAAACTTATGTATAAAAAAGATCAGAAGGCAGTTTTTCAACACCGGAGGAAACGAAGGTGACGGGAAAACGTTTTTCTATCTGTTAAAAAGGAATTGCGATGTTAAAAATCGGAGTAATCGGAGACTGGGACAGCATTTACGGCTTCGGAGCCCTGGGCCTGGATACCTTCCGCGTGGATTCAGACGATGCCGAAACGGCAGTGAAAGAATTGCACAGGATAGCAGGCAGCGGCTATGAGGTGATTTATATCACAGAAGCCCTGGCGGCAAAAATCCCGGAAGAACTAGAAAAATACCGTCTGGCCAAGAGTCCTGCGGTCATTCTGATCCCGGGAATTTCCGGCAACACCGGTGCAGGCATGTCCGCTGTTAAGAAATCGGTCGAACAGGCAGTCGGGTCGGATGTTCTGGGAATCTAAGCCGTTTAGTCAGCTGCGATAAAAATGCAGTGTGAAGCTGCGCGCGGCTGAAACGCTGACAGAGGGAACCGCTGCTGTAAAAAAGCAATTAATGGAGAAAAAAGCTATGGTACAGGGAACAATTAAAAAAGTTGCCGGACCGCTGGTCGTTGCGAGCGGCATGCGTGAGGCAAATATGTTCGATGTCGTGCGGGTCGGCGAGAAAAAGCTGATCGGTGAGATCATCGAGATTCACGGAGAGGATGCCTCCATTCAGGTATATGAGGAGACAGCCGGACTTGCTCCGGGAGCGCCTGTTGTATCTACGGGAGCACCTATGAGCGTAGAACTGGGACCCGGACTGATCGGAAGCATCTACGATGGAATCCAGCGTCCGCTGGACGATATTATGAAGGTCACCGGCAGCAGCCTCCTGCAGAGAGGCGTTGAGGTACCGGCTCTTAAAAGGGACCGGGAATGGCATTTCGTACCGTCCGTTCAGGAAGGTGACGAAGTAGAAGCCGGCGATATCATCGGCACGGTTGCAGAGACGGACGTTGTCACACAGAAGATTATGGTTCCCTACGGCACCAAAGGCAAAGTCGTCCGGATCGGGGAAGGCGATTTCAAGGTAACCGATGCGATTGCCGAAATCGAGAAGGAAGACGGCAGCAGAACGGAAGTAACCCTGATGCAGAAGTGGCCGGTCCGCCGGGAGCGTCCTTATAAAAACAAACTTGCTCCGGATAAACCTCTGATCACGGGTCAGCGTGTCATCGATACGCTCTTCCCCATCGCCAAAGGCGGCGTTGCTGCGGTTCCCGGACCTTTCGGATCCGGAAAGACGGTCGTTCAGCACCAGCTGGCCAAATGGGCGGAAGCGGATATTGTCGTTTACATCGGCTGCGGCGAGCGCGGCAACGAGATGACTGATGTTCTGAACGAGTTCCCGGAACTGAAGGATCCCAAGACCGGCAAGTCTCTGATGGAGCGTACGGTTCTGATCGCCAATACCTCTGATATGCCGGTTGCAGCACGTGAGGCAAGTATTTATACCGGAATTACCATTGCCGAGTATTTCCGTGACATGGGCTATTCTGTAGCCTTGATGGCAGATTCCACGTCCCGCTGGGCAGAAGCCCTTCGAGAGATGTCCGGACGTCTGGAAGAGATGCCCGGTGAGGAAGGCTATCCGGCTTACCTGACTTCCCGTCTGGCTCAGTTCTATGAACGTGCCGGCCGTGTCATTTCCATCGGCAAAGAAGGAAGAGAAGGAACCCTTTCCGTCATCGGAGCGGTATCTCCTGCCGGCGGCGATCTTTCGGAGCCCGTTACCCAGGCAACCCTTCGAATCGTAAAAGTATTCTGGAGCCTGGATTCCCAGCTGGCTTATGAGCGTCATTTCCCGGCAATCAACTGGCTGACTTCCTACTCCCTCTACCAGGATACCCTGGACAAGTGGTTTAACAGCAGCGTCGCGGATGACTGGGAAGCTCTCCGGGCAAAAATGATGAGAATCCTCCATGAGGAATCTGAGCTGAAAGAGATGGTGCAGCTTGTTGGTATGGACGCCCTTTCCGCACCGGACCGTCTGAAGATGGAAGCTGCGCGTTCCATTCGCGAGGATTATCTGCACCAGAATGCCTTCCATGAGACTGATACTTACACCTCTCTGAAGAAACAGCACGACATGATGAAACTGATCCTGGATTACTATGATCAGTCCGTCCAGGCCCTGAACGAAGGAGCTGAGCTGAATAAGCTGATCTCGCTTCCGGTAAGGGAAGATATCGGACGTTTCAAATATCTGGAAGAGTCAGAAGTAGACGATGCCTTCAAGAAGACGGAAGATGATATGCATCTGCAGATGGCAGCTCTGACTGGAAACGGAGCAGGAATCAGGGAAGATGTCATGGAAGACAAACTTCCGGATCAGCGCTAAGGGAAAGGAACGTTAACGGCTATGGCAAAAGAATATAGAACAATACAGGAGGTTGCCGGCCCGCTGATGCTGGTGCGCGGTGTTGAAGGCGTCGCGTATGACGAGCTGGGTGAAATCGTTCTCCAGAACGGTGAAAAGAGAAGATGCCGTGTCCTGGAGATTGACGGCGGCAACGCGCTGGTTCAGCTGTTCGAAAGCTCTACCGGCATCAACCTTGAAAACAGTAAAGTCAGGTTCCTTGGACGAAGCATGGAGCTGGGCGTATCGGAAGATATGCTGTCCCGTGTCTTCGACGGACTAGGGCGTCCAATAGACGGCGGACCGGAAATCCTCCCGGACGAACGCCGTGATATTAACGGTCTTCCTATGAACCCGGCAGCGCGGGCTTATCCGGAGGAGTTCATTCAGACCGGCGTATCCGCAATTGACGGACTGAATACTCTGGTCCGGGGACAGAAGCTCCCAATCTTCTCCGCATCCGGACTTCCCCATGCCCAGCTTGCGGCACAGATCGCAAGGCAGGCAAAAGTTATCGGGACGGACGAACCGTTCGCAGTTGTTTTTGCAGCAATGGGCATTACCTTCGAGGAGTCCAACTACTTCATCGAATCCTTCAAAGAGACCGGCGCGATCGACCGTACCGTCCTCTTCATCAACCTGGCTAACGACCCGGCGGTAGAGCGTATCTCTACGCCGCGTATGGCTTTGACGGCTGCCGAGTATCTTGCTTTTGAGAAAAACATGCATGTTCTGGTCATCCTGACGGATATCACCAACTACGCGGATGCCCTGCGTGAGATTTCCGCAGCCCGTAAGGAAGTTCCAGGACGCCGCGGCTACCCGGGCTATATGTACACTGACCTGGCTTCCCTTTACGAACGCGCAGGACGCCAGAAAGGCAAGAAGGGTTCCATTACTCTGATCCCGATCCTGACCATGCCGGAAGATGACAAGACCCATCCGATCCCCGACCTGACCGGATATATCACCGAGGGCCAGATCATCCTTTCCCGTGACCTTTACCACAAGGGAATCCAGCCGCCCATCGACGTACTGCCGTCTCTGTCCCGACTGAAGGATAAGGGTATCGGCGAAGGCAAGACAAGGGCAGACCACGCTGACGTCATGAACCAGCTGTTCGCGGCTTACGCGCGAGGCAAGGATGCCAAGGAACTCATGGTCATTCTGGGTGAATCCGCGCTGACCGACATTGACAAGAAGTACGCCCGGTTTGCGGACGAATTTGAAGAGAAGTATGTCAATCAGGGCTACCGGACCAACCGCAGCATCGAAGAGACCATGAATATCGGATGGGAACTGTTGAGGATCCTGCCCAGGACCGAGCTCAAGCGTATCAAGGACAAGTTCCTGGATCAGTACTACGAACCCAAGGCATGAATGAAATCGGTGCCTGTTTTTTCCGGGGTGGAAAACGTCGACTGCTCAGAAGCAGGGAGATTGTTGTCAACCGGAAAAAAGGTTAACATCCTACCGTAAAGGAAGAAATATCAGCCTGGGTGGAATAAGGGAAATAGCTTCCACCCGGCTGTGATGAATGAACAAGAAGGAGACAGATATGGCGGGTACACATGTAAATCCGACCAGAATGGAGCTGACCAGGCTCAAGAAGAAGCTTCTGACCGCGCGCAAGGGGCACAAGCTGCTCAAGGACAAGCGCGATGAGCTTATGAGGCAGTTCCTGGAAATGGTCCGGGAAAACAGGGCTCTCCGCGTCAAGGTTGAGGCCGCCATAAAGGAAGCGAACAAGAGTCTTGCGCTCGCACGTTCCTCCATGTCGGACGAGGCGGTGCGTGTTGCCTTCATGTCGCCAAAGCAGAGGGTCACGCTGGATGTCGACTACAAGAATATCATGAGCGTTGAAGTCCCGGAGTACAGCTTCCAGACCAGGACCAGCAATCCCAATGACATCTATTCCTACGGCTTCGCCTTTACGTCTGCGGACCTGGATGACGGCGTCATGAAGCTCTCCGAGATCCTTCCGGACCTCCTGAAACTGGCTGAGACTGAGAAATCCTGCCAGCTCATGGCGGCAGAAATCGAGAAGACCAGGCGCCGTGTAAACGCGCTGGAGCACGTCATGATCCCGGATATGGAGCGCAGCATCAAAGAGATCACCATGAAGCTGGATGAAGCAGAGAGGAGCTCTCAGAGCCGCCTCATGAAGGTCAAGGACATGATGCTCGAACAGTCGCACCATTACGAGGAAAAAGCAGAAGCATGGGCAGCTGCAGGAGACAGCTTCCCGAGCTGAGGTGGCAAAGCGAGCGGCAAAGTGACATAGTGACATAGAGTCGCGCGCGCACAGCGGGCACCGGTGCCTCACGCACCGCGCACGGAAATGGCAATTTGCCGCCTTAAAAATATTTAACAAAAATACCGGCATCCCCTGTGAAAAGGGGTATGCCGGTATTTTTTGCAGGTCAGCACTGGCGGATGAGCCGTTCGTAGAATTCCAGGTTGTGTCCGACTTCTTCCAGGCGGATGTGCTCGTCGTTGCCATGGATGGTCAGGCGCTCTTCGGCTGTGATGCCGTAGCCGCAGAAGCGGTAGACCTTATCGGAAATATCCCGGTAGTGGCGGCTGTCGGAGCACTGTACCATGAGGTAGGGGCTTACAAGACAATTGTCCCAGGTTCCTTTGATAGCGTTTACAACCCGCTTCCACCCGTCACACTCGGTGGTGGAGATGGGGCTGGGCTCAAACTTGTCTGTGTGGGCGCTGACTGTGATCGATGGATCATTGATCACAGTTTTGATATGTTCCGTTACACTCTGAATGGAATCATTGGGATTGATCCGGATATTGGATACAACTTTTGCCTCCGGCGGAATGACATTGGGCTGGCGGCTTCCGTTCATCATGGTGAAGGCAACGGTCGTACGCATCAGTGCATTGAGATCTCCGCCGGTCTTTTTGGTAAGTTTTGCCAGAACCCCTTTAAAGAGCCAGAGGTTGGCGAAGATCATGCGATAGAGGAAGGTGGATTCTCTTCCGAGGGTATTGAACATCTGGGTAACCGGACCTGAGATGTAGGGCTTCATAGGATTGTTCTCAACCTTGGATACAGCCTCTGCAAGGGCAGCGACAGGAGAGTGCGGCTTGGGAGCGGAAGCGTGTCCGCCGGCAGATTTTGCTGTATATTCCATGTTGATCATGCCTTTTTCCGCTGTTCCGACCAGGGCGCAGGGAGTAGATACCCCTGGAAAAACATTGTCTACCACGGCACCGCCTTCGTCGACGACCATGGAAAGCTTAATGTTATTTTTCTTAAAATAGTCTACCGCCATTGTGGCCCCGGGTCCGTTGATCTCTTCCTGACCGGAGAAGGCCATATAGATATCCTCTTCCGGCTGGAAACCCTGTGCGATCAGCTCGTCGGCAGCAGTCAGAACGCCGTTAAAGGTGACCTTGGTATCCAGCGTTCCGCGTCCCCACAGAATGCCGTCCTTGATTTCCGCGGCAAAGGGATCGTGGGTCCAGGCCTTTTCATCAACGGCGACGACGTCATAATGGGCCATGAGAACGGCAGCCTCTGCATCCGGTCCGGATTTTTTTCCTTTCCAGTGGAAGAGCAGTTCCCGTTCCGGAAGCTCCTGATAGTCGCATGCTGCAAAAACATGCGGATAGAGCTTTGGCAGCAGACTGACCAGTTTTTTGAATTCATCCGCATCCTCCAGAGAATGGTCCGGGTTGGAGACGGTCCTGCAGCGGATCAGCTGCTGCAGGTTTGAAATCGCTTTTTCCTGATTGACAGAGAGCTTTTCATGTTCCACAGAAGGCTGGACTTTCGGTTTGAACATTGCTGTCCGGACCAGAATGACTGCTAACAGCAGTACGATCAGTGCCAGAATAATCCAAAATACAATCATTTTCTAATTCCCTCCATATCATGAATTTCCTCAAGTGATATGCAATCAGCAATCGGAAATTCATCAATATTATAAAGTCCTGTTCTAACGATAAATGTCATGTTTGCTTCATTTCAGATGGAAAGTTTTTTATCCCAGAAATCCGTGCTTATACATGATCCTTGCCTCGATCAGGGTAAAAATAACCCCGATCGGCACCATGATGCCAACGGTCCCTGCATTGAGGGCGGGTACTGCGATGAACAGGATGACCATGATGATCAGCGGGATCACCGCAATCTTGATGTTTTTTGAAAGGAAGACGATTCCGAGCCCGCCGAAGAGAGCCGGGATCATCTGCTCGAAGGCGGGAGCCAGGGCCGGACTTTCGAGGACGGGGGTCAGCGGAACGATCAGAATGACGCCCAGGACGATGATCAGGGTCGTCACGATGCTGGATACCGCAATTGAAATGTTGGAGATGACTTCGCCTTCTTCCGAGTTGGCTTTGACGCCTGCCTGGTCCAGGGAATTAAGAGCGCAGGGCAGTTTCAGGTTGGAAATATTCCCGGTTACGAAGGACAGATAAGATCCGCCCGCACCCAGCATGGGTACGTAGGTAAAAACTTCAACGAAGGAAACCGCATAATACATGGGAGCGGTCGCGAGAAGGCCCAGGGCAAGACCTTTGGCGTCAGGGCCAGCCTGATAGATGACGCAGAGCAGCACAGGCACCATAATCAGGACACATGCCATGAAAAGGCACCAGAAACGGCCGCTCCTGTGGACGGAATTCATATATTCTTCACTCGAACGGATTGATACATTTTTTTCTTTCTCTTCCATATTGTAAAAACTCCTTGTTTTTTATTGAGCCAAATTACCTGATACTTTGATGCCTTTTCATCCCAGCCAGGATGTCAGCGGAATGGCGAAGGCCATGCCGGCGATCAGGGTAATGGGAAGGGCGTAATCGTTGATCCAGTTCCAGTTAAGCTTTTTTTTCAGAAGACCGCAGAGAATCATGATCCCCATGGAGAAGAGAAAGACGAAGACTGGGATGAGGCCGTAGGTCTCGCCGTTTGCAACGGAGCTGACGTCGCAGAAGATGTAGCCGGTGAAGGCGGAGATCATGCCGATGAACATGGCATTGGTAAAGACTTCAGCCCATTTTTTATCGCGCTTTTCCATGCCTTTCATGCCCTTCTGCAGGCGCTTGCCGATGATGGAAACGGTGACGATGCCGCCCAGGATGGACAGGGTCATGACGAAAACGATGGTAATGAACTGGGAAGCGGTGAGACCGGCGCCGGAGCCGAACTTAAGCCCCATGGCATTCTCGGCGTTGGTTGCGGCAATCGTTTCGTAGGAAAGGGAGCCGACGACGGAAAGGCGCAGCCAGGGAAGCGGGATGCCCAGGTCTTTGGACAGGGTCATGACACCGATGACGATCGCTACAGCAGGGGCAATGGTAAAGATTGCCGCGGTCCGCATGATCTTTTTGATCATGCCCTTGTCCATCTTCAGCTCGTCCGCCCGCTTCAGGGCGCGGCGGAGTGACAGAACGGACTGGGCCAGGACCAGGGCAATGACCAGCCCCGTGATCAGGAACAGAACAGGACTGTTGACATTAATTTTCATGGTTCTCCTCCTCATAAGTGCATGCCGGGCGGCAGCCAAAGCGTCGTTCACTTCAGGCAACCGCCAGGAAACCTGTAAACTGATATCAGCAGTATAACACTTTAAAACACTAAAGTCACGAAAAAGACGGACCGACAAAAAGGACCACTTGCGCTGCGCGCATACCGCGCACGGAAAGACCGGCATAAAGTGACAGTCACTTTGGCTCACTTTGGCTGGAAGATGGACGGATTCCCATGTATAATAAAAATGTATGTACAGTTTTTTGCCGGAGAAATCTGCGCCGGCTGCAGCTTTTCCGATATCTATCCGATGTGATATCAACTTGATGAGTCTTTTCTGATACAGGACCATATATAAAGGCAGGTTTCGGTTATGAACGGACAGGAAAAAAAAGAGTACAGAGTACACATCATCTTAACGGCTATTGTTGCAGCGCTGATCATCATGACGCTTGCAGTCCTGGTCTACGTGTGGCTGCTGCCGCATGAAGACCGTTCGTTCAACAATAATGAATATGCCTTCGAACTCACGGACGGCTGGACCTGGGAAGACGGCCAGGGAAATAGGGAGCAGGTCAAGCTGAATGAGCCTCTTCCGGAAAATATTCCGGACGGGGTGAGGATTGAAAATACACTTCCTTATACAGAGGATATTTCCTTCAATACGATAGCAATCTATTCTCACTATCAGAAGCTGCGGATTTATCTGGATGACGAACTTTATGCAGATTCGACGGATCCGTATGGAACAGAGAAGGGAATTGCTGCCGACGACGGAAACTACTGGTATCTGGTCCGTCTGCCGGAGGATTCGACAGGGAAAAAAATCGCAATCGAAGTTCAATCGTTTTTTAAGAACCATCGTTATGTCGAACAGACCATCTATATCGGAAGCAAATGGTCGATCATAGCGGCTATTTTCAGAGACGGCGCTCTTTATATGGCGGGCGCGGCACTGATGATTCTGTTTGGCATCTTCTTCCTCATTTTTTACTTCATTACGATCAAATGGGGACAGATCATGACGTCCACCGCTTTTTTAAGCGGAACTCTTTTCTGGATCGGCGTGTGGATCATGGACCAGTGCGGCTTGATGCAGTTCATCACAGGAAACGCGAGACTGGTCAGTTATCTGGGCTTTGCACCAATCTGCATGGGTACCGTTTTTGCCATGCTCTACCTTATGTCTATCATGAAGGAGAGATTTCAAACTCTGAACCGGTGCATCCTCCTTGCCATGACAGGCTGCTGGGCGGTCGAAACGGTCCTGCAGCTGACCGGCGTGGTCCATTACTATCTCTCTATCCGAGCCTACCATCTGGTGATCGGTGTCTTTGTCGCAGCCATGCTGGGAGAGACATTCTGGGCAGGCTATATCCGGAAAGTACGTGATATGCGTCTGACTTTCTTTATTCTGCTTCTCCTGGTTGGTTTTACCGGCGTTCAGCTGGTTGTTTTTTACAAAAACGACGGAAACGGTTATAACGATGCTTCCGCTCTGGTCCTCTTCCTGCTGATCATAATCGTGATGGTCCAGGAGATGATACGCGCATCCCACATGGTCAGCCTCGCCAACATGAGTGCCATTTATAAGAAGACGTCCGTAACAGACGACATGACAGGCCTTGCGAATGAACGCGGAATGAATGAGTGGATCGATACCCACGAAGGAAGCTTCGGGGACCAGCCAACCGCTGCTTTCGTCTTCGATCTGAATAAGCTCAAGAAGCTGAACGACCAGCTCGGACATCGGATCGGAGACCAGGGCATTATAGCCGCAGCAGATGTCATTCATGACGTTTTTGCGCCGTACGGCATGGTCGCCAGGACGGGAGGCGATGAGTTCACCGCTATCGTTCTGCTGAAAAATATGGAAGAGGCGGATAAACTGCAGGAGAAATTCCTGAATCAGGTACAGAAGAAGGCAAAGGACCTTCCTTTCCCCTTCTCCGTTTCCGTTGGCTATGCTTTTTATGAAGAAGGAAAGAGCGTAGGGGATATGATCATGCAGGCCGATATGGCCATGTACCGGATGAAAAAAGCCACCGGAATGGAGCGGAGGGACTGAGAAAAATCCTTTGGGGAAAGAACAGGCACCAGGACAATGCAGCTTAAAAAATGAATTGGAAGAACAAAAGAGAAGCAGTTTTGGTGAAAGGTAAGAATATAGTATGAGCAGACAGGACCGGCCGGATCAGAAAAAATTAATGAATGTACCTGGTGACGGAATGGACATGCCTGTGGAGCAGAATTCTGAAGAGAGTAACGATGACCGGACAGAAGCTTCGACGGAGCAGAATTTCGAAGAGAGGAATGATAGCCGGAAAGAAGTTTCCGGTGGACAGAGTTCCGAGGAGATGAGCGACGTCCGTAAGAGGATTGAGGCGCGAAAGGCAGAGGGCCGCAGAATGCGGGAGCTGCGCAAGTCGCCGGAATATCTGGCAAAAGAGGCAAGGGAGCAGAAGCTGCTGCGTCTGACAATCGCTGCAGCCGGCGTCATTCTGGTCCTCATTATCGTTCTGCTTGCAAAAGCATGCGGAGGAAAACACAGGTCGTCCGGCCTTGCGTCTGTTTCAGCTGCATCTGCAGATTCAGCTGCGACTTCTGACAGTACAGGCAATTCCGTGACCATCCTGGCGGCCGGCGACAACCTGATCCATGAGGTTATTTATACCCAGTACAGGACCGGCAGCGGATACGATTTTTCACCCCTGTACAAGGATGTGAAGCAGGAAATTTCCGCGGCAGATATCGCCTATGTCAATGCCGAAACCTGCATGTCGGGGGACGTGATCCCGCCTGCAGGCTATCCGTCCTTCTCGACACCGCCGGAAGATGCGGACGCCCTGATCGATGCCGGCTTCGATATTGTCAATACGGGCAATAACCATACCTTTGACTGGGGAAGCAGCGCTGTGGAAGCAGGCCAGCAGGTCTGGAATTCCAGGAATATTCCAACCATCGGCGTCTACAAGGGAGACGAGGACCTGAACCAGGTACGGATCATCGAAAAAAACGGGATCAAGGTAGCTTTCGTTAGCTTCGTAGAATTTTCCATTGCGGATATCCCGGCAGATTCTCCGTATCAGATGGTCTTTTTCAGTGACGAAGACAAGGTGAAGCAGACTATCGAAAATGCCAAAGCCCAGGCAGACATTGTCGTGGCAGCTGCCCACTGGGGAACGGAAGATACTCCGGACATGAACCAGACCCAGGCAGACATGGCCCAGAAGATGGTTGACTGGGGCGCGGACATTATCTTCGGGACCCATCCCCACGTCGTTCAGCAGCTGGTATGCCTGACAAGGTCAAGTGACGGCAGGCGCTGTCCGGTCCTCTATTCACAAGGCAACTTCGTTTCCGGAATGGAAGCCAGGCAGAACCTGGTCAGTGGGCTCTTTAATGTAAAAGCCGTCCGCGATCCTTCAAGCGGTCAGGTCTATGTGGAAAGCATGGAGTTTACGCCGACTGTTACATGGTATGACGACGACCGTTATGATCTGCATGCCATGTACGCTTCCGACCTGACAGACCAGCTGGCGGCGGATCATGGCATTAAGAACTGGGACGAACCGCTTACGGTGGACTATGTCAAAGAAACCCTGGAAAAGGTTATTCCTGAGGAATATCTGAATCAGTACGGCTCGGTTCAGAAAGGAACTTTTAACGGGAACGGAACCGAAGAAGGTGAATCAGTCAGTTCCGGGTCTGCAGCCGCACTGGTACCGGTTGAAGAGTGAGAAAGAAATTTTTATTGCTGAACAGGCAATGCGCGACTAAAATAAAAGGCATGGATGGAACCTCAGGTACAGCTTTTTTGAAAAAATGCTTAGAATTAAGGCTGTGCCCTTTTCTGGAAGGAGGAATTAATAAATGAGCAACGTAATCGTACCGGATGGCTACAAGCCGCTCCTGGACATCTACGACACCCAGAAAGCCATCAGCTCGATCAAAAAAATCTTCGCTGACGCACTTTCCGCGACCCTGCACCTTCGCAGAGTCTCTGCGCCGCTTTTCGTCGAAGCCTCCTCAGGCCTCAACGACGACCTGAACGGCGTTGAACGCAAGGTCAGCTTTACCATGAAAGAGGAGCCGGGCGCTGAGATCCAGGTCGTTCAGTCTCTTGCAAAATGGAAGAGAATGGCCCTGAAGAAGTATGATTTCCATATCGGCAACGGTCTCTACACAGATATGAACGCAATCCGCCGGGATGAGGATCTGGACAACCTCCATTCCGTTTATGTCGATCAGTGG
The DNA here is from genome assembly GCA_036308545.1 of Eubacterium sp. GTDB lineage: Bacteria > Bacillota > Clostridia > Lachnospirales > Lachnospiraceae > Bilifractor. The sequence continues at coordinate 31,623 of JAXJVN010000117.1, forward strand.
GACTGGGAGAAAGCCATCAGCCCGGAAGACCGCACGGAGGATTACCTCAAGCAGACTGTCCGCGGCATCATCGCTGCCATCTGCTCGACCGAGATGGCTGTTCATGCTATGTATCCCCAGCTGCTGGAGCTTCCCCTTCATACGCCGGACGTTACCTTTACGACATCTCAGGAACTGGAAGACCTCTATCCGGACAAGACGCCCAAGGAAAGGGAGAACGCCTTTGTCCGTGAGCACGGCACAACCTTCCTGATGAAGATCGGACGGAAGTTAAGATCCGGAAAGCCGCACGACGGCAGAGCTCCGGACTATGACGACTGGGACCTGAACGGTGACATTCTCTTCTGGAACGATACCCTGGGAATCAGCTATGAAATCTCCAGCATGGGTATCCGTGTCAGCCCCGAAAGTCTGAAACGCCAGCTTGCTGAAGCAGGCTGTGAAGAGAGGGCGGAGCTTCCCTTCCACAAGGCTCTGCTGAACGGTGAACTGCCTTACAGCATCGGCGGCGGAATCGGTCAGAGCCGTCTCTGCATGCTGATCCTGGGAAGCGCCCACATCGGTGAAGTCCAGGTAAGCGTCTGGGACCAGAAGACAAGGGACATCTGCGAGAATGCGGGAATCCCGCTTCTGTAACCGGCAGAATAAAATATCTTTTCGAAGCCAAGGGTGCCGGCCGTGAATTTTATCGCGGCCGGCACCCTTATTTTTTTAAAAGGGGCTTTTCTGTCATGGTATACTGATAAACAGATTGTTAAGCTTTTTTGGCAGAAACAGGGGACATCAGAAAGCAGGACTATCTATGGAAGACAAAGAAAAAAATCTTACTTCCGAACCGGATTTGGATGAATATGATGAGGAGGACGAACTGGATGTCCGCAGAAGGATCCAGGCTGCGCGGCAGAAAATACAGGCTGAGCGGAATACAGACCGGCAGAACGCCGAACAGAAAGCCGCAGGCCGGGAACGGACAGAGCAGAACGATGCCGGTCACAGAAAAATGGGTGAGGAGCACAGCCGGCAGAGATTCCGCCGGGAGAAAAAAATCAGCCGGCGAACGATCCTTTTCGCCTGTATGGGCGGCACGATCCTTGTCCTGTTGCTAGCTGTTCTTGCTTTGGGAATGAGTAAAAGGAAAGGTTCGTCCGGGACTGGAGAGGAAGGCAGGGAAGCTCTCCTTTCGTCCGGATCCGCTGCCTTGGCTGATTCGAATGAATTATCCGAAAACTCTTCTAAAAACACTTCCACACACCAGGCGGCGGCAGAACCCGCCGAAGATCAGGAAATCACGATCCTGGCAGCAGGCGACAACCTGATCCACCAGGCAATTAATCTTCAGTATCAGACTGTGGATGGCGGCTACGACTACACGCCGGCCTATGCAGATGTGAAGGACGAAATCTCCCAGGCGGATATCGCTTACGTCAACAGTGAAACTCCTATGGCAGGAGATATTTTTCCGGTATCCGGCTATCCCGTCTTCAATACGCCTCCTCAGAATGCGGATGCGCTGGTGGATGCCGGTTTCGACATCGTCAACCAGGGCAACAACCATGCCTGCGATATGGGCGCCGACGGAATCGCGCGTACCCTTCAGGTCTGGCAGGAACGAAATATTCCGGTGACCGGCATGTATCAGGATGATGCCGATCTCCACACCATGCGCATTATAGAAAAAAACGGCATCCGCGTGGCTTTCCTTGGCTTCATTGAAATGATGAACCGGGACATTCCGGACAGTTATCAGTTCGTTTTTATTCAGGACGAGGATAAGGTGAAGAGCCTGATCGAGGAAGCGAAACAACAGGCGGACCTTGTCGTCGTCAGCGTTCACTGGGGAACCGAATATACGACGGTGCTCTCTGAACGTCAGCTGGATATGGGGCAGAAAATGGCAGACTGGGGGGCAGACATCATCTTCGGCTCCCATCCGCACGTCATTCAGAAACTGGACGTTCTTACACGGGAGAGTGACGGCAGGAAAGTCCCTATTATCTATTCCCTCAGCAATTTTATCTCTGCCATGCCCTGGAAGCAGGAACTGCTGGGCGGTTTTCTGACTGTAAAAGTGGTAAAGGACGGAGCGACAGGAGAGATTTATCCGGACAGCATGCAGTTTACGCCGCTTGTCTCCTGGTACGGAGACTGCTACAGCAATCTGCATGTGGTCCGCTTTGAGACCCTTGATGAGGCAACGGCAGAACAGCATGGCATCCGCAATACGGACAGCGTTCTTACAAGGGATTATATCCAGACCATGGTCGATGAGTGCATTCCGGCACAGTACCAGGGACAGTTTGGGAAGATTGAGTAGAAATACCGGGACAGTAACTCAAGTATCAGGTGCTGTGAACTTTTGTTCACAGCACCTGACACTTGAACACTTGAACACTCTTGAGCAAAAAAGGAGCTGCCGCACTTTATTAGTGCGACAGCTCCTATCTTATGAGCGGCTGTCAGGTCAAAGAAGACAGAAGATAATAACAGATTCTGGCTGCCAGATCGTTCCTTGTCGCGCTGGAAGGACGGGAAGAAACTTCCGGAAAAACAGAGCCTGCCGGATCTTCCGCATCTGCCGGAAAAGCAGAAGAAGGGGTGCTGTAGTGGATTCCAATTCCGACGATATAAGTCGCTGGTGTATCGGTTTCCAGGTCCCAGATTCCTTCTGAAAGGATGCCGCAGACCTTTTTTCCATCAAGGTAGAGGCGGTTCAAGGCACGCAGCTCTGCTTTTTTGCCGCACTGGTCGTAGATGGCCTGAACAACGGCAGCAGATGCAGCGGAAGTTAATACAGAGGGCTTTGTCTCCGGCATATGGGATGGTCTTAAGATCAGGCTCATATAAAGCCCGCCTTCCGGTGAAAAAAAGCTCGAATTTTTATGACCGGCCCCTTTTGTCTGACGGCAGGCGATGACAAGCGTTCCGTGGAGAGCGCCTTCGGATGCCAGATCTTTGGCAGTCCGGTTAGTGGACTCCAGTTCGGGATAGACATATACAGTGGGGATAACGGACTTATTACCGGATGCAGATTTGTCTGCCTGCCCGCCATTCATGCTGCAGAGTTTCTGAAAGCGCGCACGGATTCCCTCTTCCGACAGAATATCGTTATCAAAGCTGAGGCGGTAGCCCTTACGGGTCACCGCCTCAATTTTATATCCCTCACTGCGCAGGGATTCAATCGCTTTCCAGACGGAGTTGCGGGACAGACCAAGCGCAGCAGACAGGGCTCCGCCGGAAATGAAATCACCTTGATTCTGTTCCAGACATGCCAGAACGCTTTCTTTTGTAGAGTTTTTCGAAGAATCTGTCATCCCAATTTCCATTTTCATTACCAATTGTGCTATGAATCTGCTTCAGTATTCATAGTGCTGAAATTCGGTCTTCAGTATCTGACATCACGTTCAATATCTGGCAGCGCTTTTGTAATTTTTTCTTTACAGGGCAAGTCCGGCTTTGGTAAGGACTTTTTTCAGATAGAGTCCCAGGATTTCCGCAGCGATGATCTTGATAATGGCAGTCGGAATAAAGGGCAGGACGCATGCTGTGAACGCGGCGCTGAAGGTAGAAGGTGCAGCGACGACAAACCAGATGGTGCCGACCAGATAGTTGAGGACAGCGCCAAGAATCAGGCCGATTGCTGCAGCGGCCTTATTGTTTTTGCGAGAACCAAGACCTGCAAAGAGGGACAGCAGCGGGAAGGAAACAAGGAATCCTCCGGTCATGCCAAACAGAACGCCGACGCCTGCAGTGCCGCCTGCGAAAACCGGGATGCCTACCGCGCCAAGCAGCAGGTAGATCAGGGTAGAAACCGTTCCCCATTTGGCGCCCAGGATGATTCCGGCAATCGGGATAATTAAAGTCTGCAGGGTCATGGGAACGCCCGCCGGCATGGGAATGCTTAACTGGGAAAGAACGCAGGTCAGCGCTGTGAAAATCGCGGTGTAAGTCAGGCAGCGTACATTTGATTTATTTGCGGCAGAAGTTTTTTCTAATGATGCAGCTGTATTGTCCAGAGCCATAAGGTTACCTCCTCATTTTGGTAAAAAATGGAGCAGTTAATAAAAAATCTACTTGAATAAGCAGGCTTCAGTATAAGGAAAAACAGAAAAAATGTCAACTTAAAATAAATAATAGGGTGACAATTATAAAAATAACAGGGTAAAAATTAATAAAAACACAATATGATTGTGCCTTAAGAAAATAGCAGGCTGACAATAAATAGTGATACTGAAAGAAGAGAAAAGCATGTGATAATCCGTCCTGTCGTGTGGTATCATAACATCATGAACAAGACATAATATGACCATGATTTTTTCAACTAGCAAACAGACGGGATTAAGAACCGGAAGAGGAATATAGATATGAAGAAAATAGCAGTAATCACCGGCGCGTCGTCGGGACTGGGCGAAGAATTTATCCGCCAGCTGTCAAGAGAAAAGGAGAAAGACCGGGTTGAGGAAATCTGGGCAATCGCCAGAAGAAAGGAAAGGCTGGAAGCACTTGCCCGGGTGACCGATATTCCGGTGCGTCCGGTACCCATGGACCTTACTCTGCCATCATCCATAAGCGAATTGGAACTGATGCTGAAGGGAGAAAATCCGGAGGTTCGGATTCTGATCAACGCTGCAGGATTTGGAAGGATCGGAAACTATACAAAAGTATCCAGGGCGGAGACGGACAGCATGATCGATCTCAACTGCAGAGCAGCGGTAGACGTGACGCTGATCTGCCTGCCCTATATGACAAGAGGAGGACGTATTCTGGAAATCTGCTCTACGGCGGCGTTTCAGCCAATCCCTTATCTTAACACCTATGCCGCAACCAAGGCTTTCCTTTACCGTTACACCAGGGCCCTGCGCTATGAACTGAAGGGCAGTGGGATCAAGGTGACGGCAGTATGCCCCTATTGGGTAAAAGATACGGAATTTATTCCCGCTGCCCAAAAGACCGGATCGGATATCCGAAGCTTCCCGCTGTCCAGCCGGAAAGCGAACGTCGTGAGCCGCGCCCTCCGGGATAACCGCATGAACCTGCCTGTTTCCACGCCCAGCCTCATGTGCCTCGGCCACCGTTTCTTATCCAAGTTTATTCCGGGAGAAGCCCTGATGGCAGGCTGGGACGCCCTTAGAAGAGTATGATCCTGGCCACCAGCACAAAGTGACAGTCACTTTGTGCTGGTTTTGGCTGACCGGCTGCCTGAGCACATGGTATTTGGGTGATTTATATGAGGAACAGCTCCAACACGAATACCACGGAACAGCAGATGATGGAGACGGGTAAAAGTCCTGCTCCAAGCCATGCGGCTATGATGCCGATGACCAGTGCGGCAGCGGCTGCAATCGGACTTTGCGTTGCCCGGATCATGGCAGGGAATGTCATGACGGCCAGCGTTACGTAGGGTACATAGTAGAGAAATGAACTTAAGAAACGATTATTGATTTTCTTTCGGATCAGGGTCAGAGGAAGGACGCGGACCAGGTAGGTGACGCCAAACATGACCAGAATATATGCCAGATTACCTGGACGCATGGCCGGCCTCCTTTCCAATCTTCTCAATCTCTGATGACTCGGGCGCAGTCTCACCATCTTCTTCATGCGGGAAAAGCAGGGCAGCAAGAGAAGCGATGATCAGGGTCAGAATAATGGTTCGGGTTCCTTCCGACAGACCGGAAATTCCCGGAAGGACAGAGCAGACCCAGCTCGCCGCGAAGCTGAGGGCGACAATTCCGAGAATAACCCTGCTTTTCCTTGCGGGAGGGATAAAAACAGCCAGGAACATACCGTAGAGCGCGACCGACAGGGCGCTGACCGCGCGCAGGGGAAGGATGTTTCCGGCTATGATCCCAAGAGCGGTTCCCAGTGCCCAAAGAGGCGCGGCAACAAGAACAGCCCCGTAGGAATAATTGGGATTCAGATAGCCTGGTTGAGAGATTGCGATGCCGAAGAGCTCGTCCGTAATGGGGTAAGCAAGGAAGAAGCGGTGGGCAAAGGGAAGATCCTGGTCGAGACGCTGGCTTAGAGCCGTGCTCATCAGAAGATAGCGGGCATTAATGACAAGGGTCATGACCGCCATTTCCGCCAGACTGCCACCGGCAGCCATGATCGTAAAACCGGCATACTGGCCGGCGGAAGCCAGACAGAGGATGCTGCAGAAAAACCCCTCTATATAGGTAAGCCCCGCGCTTTTCGCGGCAATCCCCAGAGAGAAAGAGACTGCCAGATAGCCCAGACCAATTGGGATACCGTCCCGCAGGCCATGCAGGAAAGCGGCACGGTTAGAGCCTTCCTTGAGCGAATAGATATTTTTTCCCATTTTCCAATTCCATTCCGATGAGTACGTTTTTGCCTGCAAAATCCAGACCGGCGATTATAGAGTGAAAATGAAAAAAGGTACGTTCTCCAGCAGAACGGATTCTTTTTTCCCCTTTCGTCAGCCTTAATCTGATACAATCATAGATGGGTCTTACAGGAAATTCAAGTTTTTGAGGTGGCAAAGTGACAGGCACTTTGCCACCTGAATTTAACCACAAATCAAGAATCAGTGAATCCAATCACAATAAAATATCAGGTATAACACATGGAAACATTTTCGGAATGGAGACAATCAAACGGACAGCCCTACCTCTATGCCCAGGGCAGCTCCCGCTATGAGCTGGGCGTGGCAAAAGGCTATGGCATGGCGGCGCAGATCCTGGATTTTCAGTCTGCAATAGACCAGGGGATTTCTGCGGCGCTTGCAAAGAAGCCGGAGGCAAAGAAAAAGACAGAGGAGCTTATTGACGCATACCTGACCTTGATCCCGGATGACGATCTGATTGAAATCAAAGGCATGGCGGATGGCTATAACCGTGCACTGGATGCAGGAAACCTTCATCGGATTCAGATTCAGGGGCTCACATCGAAAGAATCTTGGGATAAGAAGATAAAACCAAGTCCGCGAAAGCTCACCTGGCAGGAGCTGGCAGTCCATTCCTTCATGATCGAGCTTGTTTCCAGACTGCGTTCAGAAAAGATCAACCTCTTTGAAGGCTGCACCAGCTTTGTATCTGTAAATGCGGACGGCAGTGTCGTCCAGGGACAGAATTATGATACAAGAATGAACGGATATGGCTCCATGGCATACTGCCTGCAGCGGTGCGAAGAGGAACCGACGGAATTCCTGCTCCAGAGCGGAGCCAGCCTTGCCTGGGCAGTGGGAAAAAGCGAGTATGGAATTCTTCTGAACCTGAGCACCGTGCGGACAAATCTGGATATTCCGATCTGCACACCGCGCTCCGTCCTGATCCGGCAGGCGATGCGTCAGCTGATAGCAGAAGCCGCGGTCAAAGCAATGTCCGATCCGCAGGGACATACGCCGGTACCGTTTAATTTCATGATATCAGACAGACATACAGCCTTCGGCGTTCAGGCAAGACCGGAACAGCAGAAGATCAGCCGGGTTCGGTCCACTCTGGTACAGAGCAACCGATACAGTGACCTGGCTTGGCGTCAGTATATGAAAGACCCGTCCTACTCACTGGAACGGCAGCTATTTGCAGAGCGTCTGCTTGCATCCGTCCGCGCACAGAACGGCGGCAGCATCACCGAAAACGACCTGATCCGGATTCTGCAGACAAAGCCGGTTATCTGCCGTCCGACCACGGTCTTCTTCCTGACCCGGCAGCACTTTGGAATCGGAAATCCGGCAGACCAGCCTGTCGGAGAAATTCCGGACGTATAAAATTTTTAATCCTCAATCAGCTTCAGCAGATATCTCCCGACCACGGTCGAGAAGCTGCTGATGTCGCGGATATAGGCAAAGTCCTTGCCGAAGATCAGCTTTTCGGCACCAAGCTCGCTTTCCTCCCCTGCAAAAACCCCAAGGACTGATATGCCTGCCTGCCTGAGGCGGCGTACCTCGAATGCGGTATCATCGACGGCTTCTCGGCCGGTATAAGGCTTGGACTGCCTTGCTCCTTTGCGGGCGACCATGGCGTCGTGGGGCTTGCCGTCGGAAAGGACGATCATAAGCTTATTTTCTTCTTCTCTTTGCATGAGTGTGCTGCCGACTGCCCGTATGGCCAGACCGTCCCGGTTGCAGCTGGAGGTTGTGAAGCCGAAGATGCGGTCATTGACGGTGCGGTTTTCGTCGTATTCGCGGAAGCGCTGCAGAATGGTATAGTCCCAGAAGGTGCAGAAGCTCATGACCCGGAAGGGAATCTCCAGATTGGACAGGGTTTCCATGATGATATAAGCCTGAAGCACGACGTCCATCTGGCGCGACCTCTGGGAGCCGCTGGCGTCGATCAGGATATCCATGCAGAATTCCATGGCATGGCTTTTCTCTTCCCGGTGAAAAATCCGCGCGTCCGAAGAATGTCCCACCTTCCAGACGTCCCTGGGCGAAATTGCCCCGTAATCGGAGAGCACCTTAGATTCCTCGTCTCTAAGCTGCAGGGACTTCTTCAGAGATTCCGTCAGAATCTGAATGTTGCGGCGCACGACCCGGAAATTCTTCTCATAATAGCGGTAGTTCTTGCTCTGCTGGTGAACGGCGGACTCGAACTGGGCGTTGCGCATGACGCCGGCGCGCAGGATTCCATCGGTAAAATAGAGGCTGGAATCGGAATGGATCCCACGGCAGAAGGATGTGTTGGCCCTTTTTTCCTCAATCGGAGTCAGATAGGTTTTGCCGAAGCTCCGTTCCACAAAGGTATGGACCTGGCGCAAAGATTCCTCGGAAACGCGGATGATCTTGCGTTCTCCGGTTTGGTCCTTCGGTCCTGCATTGCCATCGGTACTTACATTCAGGGGTTGGGCAGCGGACAGACTTGCCATGCTCTCCGTAATCTGACGGAAGTATTCCACCAGAGTCTCCCGGTCGGCATCCTCTTTCAAAAAATCCTTCCAGGAATATTCGGACAGCTCGTCGGCTGTGACCGCCTCCACTTCTTCCAGCGTTTTGACAAACTTAGGGTCGACCACGGAATTATAAAGCCGGTCGATTGCTTCTATGATGTCATGGGTAGATATTCTTTCTGCAGAATGCAAGTCAGAAGAACTGTCCGGATCACCGGTTTGCACAGAAGCTTCAGACTGCACAGAAGATTCTAGCTTACTCGAGTCTATTTGACCAGGCTGATTTCCGAGCTGCAGATCATGCAGTATTTTCAACGGCCCCTTCAGCTGTCCGGTCCATACAAGTTCTTTTCCTTCCAGTTCTTCCCTTAAGAAAGCAGCCTTGACCCTTCCTGCCGGATAAGCGGAGAGCCCTGCCCCTTCCTGGTCCAGGACCTCTTCGCAGGCCATGCGGCGGATGCTGCGGATGCCGGGCCGCTCTGCTTCGAGCTTTCTGCCGACCGCGCTTTCCACAGCCAGCTGGGCAAGACTCATCAGCTGCCCCTGGTCGGCGCCGCAGAAAACCTTTTTGACCATGTAGGAGCCCAGCTCCATATGATCAAAATAGCGGGCAAGTCCTCCCTGCTTGATCCCATCGTAGAGGACGGCGTCCGGAGTTTTACTGTAGGCATCCAGGTTCGGCTTATAGTCCAGCTTATAATTTCCGCTGACCGTCCAGACCAGGTTCTTTATTCTGTTTTCCAGTTCCAGCCGGTTAATTTCCAGCGTATAATCCTGTTCCATAGTCCGGATTTTCTAGTACATCGTTTCTTAAATAACTGGACCAAATCCTTGCCTGTTTTCCCGATAGCACAGCGTAAAAAGCCTCGGCGATGCCCGCATCGCCTGCGTTTTTTCCACTGCACTCTCGAAAAAACATTCTGCGGATTGGTCTAGTTATTTCACGAACGATGTACTAGTTAGCTAAGTAATAAGGTATGATTAACATGATGAAATCTGAAGAAGATCGGTTTTCGGGTTTTATTTTCCGGATGCAGTATATTTAAAAAACATCCTCCGGGCCACAGTCATCCGGTATTCTTGTCCGGACGACGTCGCGGACGATATCTTTCTCGAAAGGATCAAAGCACTTGCCGACGACGCCCATTTCGATAGCGACGGACGGATTCAGTCCCTGAGCGACGACACCGGCGGCGCCGATCATACCGCGAAGGTCCAAGGCTTTGGTGGAAATTTCGCCATGTGCTGCTTTTTCCTGCAGGTCCAGGAAGAGACCGGTCCATGCCTTCATGGCTTCCGGCTTCATATCCGGATAATATTTGCGGAAAACATAAACAAGAGTTTCTTCTGTCTGAGGCGGCATATCGATGACCAGGAAACGGGAAACCAGAGCCTCATTCAGTTCCTTGGTTCCTGCATAGCCGAAGTTCATGGTACCGATAAAGCGGGCTGCCGGGTGCAGCTCAATCTTGTCATAACCGGGCATATCGATGCTGCGGCGGTAATCCAGAGTAGCATGCAGAACAGAAACAGCATCATTCTTGGCCATATTGATTTCATCCAGGATGCCGAAGCCGCCGACCTCCGCACAGCGGTAGATACTGCCTTTTCGGAGCTGGACTTCTCCGTCACGGAAGGTATCCGTGCCGATCAGTTCGGCACTGGAAGTATTGACGTGGAAGGAAACGTTGTAGACCGGACGGTTGAAGAGGTAAGCCAGGGTCTCGGCCAGGACGTTTTTTCCCGTTGCCTTGGGACCGGTCAGCAGCAGATTTTCTCCCCGCAGCAGGGCGGCTATGCCCATCTCCAGGATTTCCTTCCCATAGAAAAAAATCTCAGGCCGGATCAGACGGCCGGCAGCCTTTTTGTCGACGTCATATTTTGAGACAAAGTTCTCCAGGTCACTGATCAGCCGGGGACTGACACTCTGTTTTTCCAATAATTCGAAACGATTGTCCATAGCAGTTTCCTTTATTATTTCAAACACTATAGCAGTATGAAATGGCAGGCGCGCTGTCTGCCCTGAAAAATTTCATATACCTATCATGAAAATTGACACAACTATAATAACATGACAAAATGCCAAATACGAGATGGGAAACACTGCGGGATGACAATGTATTGTGATGCTTTTTTCTTTCATGCATTTTGAATGATGAAAGAATTGACTGTGCGGAAGTTGAATTATCAATAAAATATGGATATACTATGTATATCCATATTGGAAATGCGATAGGAGGTGGATTTTATGCAGACACAGGTAAAGACCTGGGGAAACAGCCAGGGCATCAGGATTTCGAAAGAAATCTTGCAGGAAGCACATATTTCCGTGGATGATATCCTGAATATAGAGGTAAGGGATGGCGCAATCCTACTGTCTAAAGCATTCCGACACAGGACATTGGAAGAACGTGCTGCAGAATATGGTGGAAAGCTTGGACTTGATGGTGAATTTGACTTTGGTGAACCCACCGGAAGAGAGGTGTGGTAATGCTGAATCAGGGAGATATTATCAAGGTTGAAAACATCAAGGTTCCCATATTTGTTGCAAGCAAAGATTTTTTCAACCGGACAAATGAGATTATTGGCTGTCCAATCTATAATACAGGAACAGAAGGTCCGCTGCATATAAAAGTCAGTGGGCGGAAAAGAAAAGGAATCGTACAATGTGAAAAACTTGCCCTGCTGGATCTAAATGCCCGGGGCTATAGTGTGCTTGACCGATGTTCTATATCGGACAGCATGAATGTGACGGACACAATACAGGGAATTTTCGATTATATTTAAATTGAGCAGAGGAATTTCATTCCTGCTCGATTCGGCATTATTTTCTGATGACTGCCAATTTAGCAAGTGCTGCACATAATAAAATGACTTTTTGGAGTGCGAAAAGGGAGAAGCTTTCTGATGGACGAAGAACTTCACATAGAGATTATACGCAGCCGGCGCAAGACCTACTCCATTAGCGTAGACCAGGATGGAAAAGTTACCATGCGGGTGCCCATGCGGGCGCCGAAGAGCGAGATCCAAAGAATTTTGAAGGAACGTGAAGACTGGATCCGTAAGCATGTGGAAAAAATGGGAGAGAACAGGCGGAAACTGGAGAACAGTGACGTTCCGCGGCTTACCCGGACTGGCCTTGCCCGTTTAACGGAAGAAGCCCGCTCTTATCTGCCTGAAAGAGTCAAATATTACGCGCAGATTATGGGAGTTACTTACGGCAGGATTACCATCCGTCATCAGAAAAGCCGCTGGGGCAGCTGCTCAGCAAAAGGCAGCCTGAACTTCAACTGCCTGCTCATGCTGGCGCCGGCGGAGGTCATAGACTATGTCGTCGTACATGAACTAAGCCACAGGCGGCATATGGACCACTCCCGGGAATTCTGGGCCGAGGTCGGCAGATACATGCCCGATTACAAAGAGAAAGAAAAGTGGCTGAAGGTACATGGACAGGAACTCATGTACAGCATGCGGGATGTGGCAAAGTGACAGGCACTTTGGCTCACTGCCTGCAAAACCCAGGTGATGTCAGATGATATGCCGGATAATCTCTGCGAGCGGCTCCAGAATGAAGTGCCAGGCCAGTGCTCCAATCCAGCAAAGAGCAGCCAGATTAAAGATCCAGTAACAGATCAGATCGAAAAGTTCATGGGCGTAGAAGAAAAATCTGCCGACATAAGAATGTCCCGGATAGGGTTCCATGTGCTCCTTAATAACGCGGGAAAAGCTGAATTTTTTCTTCGTCCTTCCGTAATAATGTGCAACGGATTCGCCGCTTTCGAGAGTAATGGTATCGGCTTCTTTGAAGTTGCCTTCCAGGCTGTCCATAATCATGCGCTTTACGCGTGACAGGGCATGGACGGCAACAGCGATCAGCAATAAAATAATAAAAATCGTTCCCATAGTATAACCTGTTTCATATCATTCGCTAATGAAAATTTATCTCTTTATTTTACCTGTCTTATAGTACCTGTCTTTTCTAATCCGTCTCTTATACGGTTTCCCTCAAGGATAATAAAAAAGCAGTTTTTATCAAAAACAATCTCAAGTTAGATGTAACTTACTCAACAGGTGCTGTCAAGACACCGCCCTTTTTTATTGTCCGAATGGGACATCGGAGTTTTATGTGCCAAAACGGTACAGCAGAAATTTCACTTGACATCGAAGTTAGTTAATGCTAACTTTTAAATCAGCCGGTAATCACTGCATGTACAAACATCCGGAGCAGTGACTGTCGGAACCGGATTTTTTTATAGCAGGGAGGAGACAGACAATGTCAGATGAAATGATCATCGAGCTTTGTTCCCCTACACTTGCCGGAATCAAGACGGGAAATCTTTTTTCCTGTGAATGTGAGGATCCGGATCAATTGCTGAGCGAGGTACGCCGATACAATTCCATGTTCGCTCGAAAAGGAATTTGCATGCTGGTTCTTTCTGTGAAGAAGCGGGCACTGATCTATCTTTTCCGGCCGGACAGGCTGAAAAAAGATCTTGCTGACAGTGAAGCGGCGGAAATTCTGCGTGCGAGAGGCTATCGGGAAGAAGTATTAGGAAAACAGATTAATACTTTGAAGAAGAGACTGCGGGAGTCCGATGAATTTCCGCATGAGATTGGTCTGTTTCTCGGTTATCCGCCGGGAGACGTCAGATGCTTCATTGAAGAGAAAGCCAGAAACTATCAGCTTGTAGGCTGCTGGAAGGCATATGGAAATGTAGAAGAAGCCAGAAAAAAATTTAACCAGTACAAAGTGTGCAAAGATTCTTATGTGAAACACTTTGCAAACGGTATGTCGCTGCGGGAGCTTACGGTACAGCAGACGGAATGAGAAGACATATATAACATTTCAAACGTATTTTTTCATCTTAGAATCATCGTATGAAATCCACTATTGAAAGGAAGAGAAACATGAGTAAAGTAGCAGTTGTTTATTGGAGCAGCACCGGAAATACTGAAAAAATGGCGAATGAAGTTTTAAGCGGCGCAAAGGCTGCAGGGGCGGAAGCTGACCTGATCTACGCCACAGACTTTGACGCGGCAAAAGCAGCTTCCTACGATGCCATTGCTTTCGGCTGCCCTGCAATGGGCGATGAAGTACTGGAAGATTCTGAATTCCAGCCTATGTTCGACGATGTCAAGAACAGTCTGGGAGGTAAAAAAGTTGCTCTGTTTGGTTCCTATGGCTGGGGAGACGGCGACTGGATGCGCGGCTGGGAAGAAGACTGCAAGAGCTGCGGCATTACTTTAGCAGCAGAAAGTGTCATCTGCAATGAAGAGCCTGACGATGAAGGCATTGCAAAGTGCCAGGCTCTTGGAAAAGCACTTGCGTAAGGCATGAAATAGTTCCTTTCAGCACCATCCTTTCATCAGCCAGCCGGGACCTTCCTGAGTTTTGTCCCGGCCGGTCTGCAATTCATACATCTTACATAACTTATTGATTACACACCATCATTCTTCCTCAAGGAATCTTAACGGCGTTCCATAGAGGAGAGTCCTCCGCAAAAAAAATAAAAACATCCACCTTGAGGCTGCCGCATAGCACAAAGAAAGTGTCTATGCGGCAGCCTTACTGTATTGTTTGCAGGCAGCCAGGATATCCGGCTGGACTCTTGTCTTGTCATCCTGGTCCAGAGCAACGTCCATTGGAGCCAGAAGAATCTGGCTGGTCCGTTCACTGAATGGATTTCACACGGTCCAGCACGAAAGTTTTGATTCTTTCATTGGTGTCCAGTGCATCTTCCCGGCTGCCGCGGCAGGAGTAGAAGTAGAATTTGATCTTGGGCTCGGTGCCGCTCGGGCGGATACAGAACCAGGTCCCGTTATCCAGGACATATTTGAGCACATTGGATGCCGGGATATCTTCATAGCCGTTCAGGAAGTCTATGACCTTTTCAACTTTTGCGCCGGCAACTTCGGAGAAGGGATTGGCGCGGACTTCGTCCATCATGCGGCGGATCCGGGCAGCGCCTTCTAAGCCCTCCAGAATGATGTTGGGTTCCGCTTCTGCAAAAAATCCATATTTCGTATAAATATCCTGGAGGACCTGCCAGAGGGATTTGCCCTCTTTTTTCTTATAGTAGGCGGCAGCCTCGGCAACCAGCATACCGGCGGAGATTCCATCTTTATCGCGGATATCCGGGCAGGCTGCGTAGCCGACGGACTCTTCGTAGCCGAAGAGATACACCTTTCCGTCACGTTCCAGATCGGGCATGCGGCCGCAGATGTTCTTAAATCCGGTGAGAGACTCGTACATTTTTACACCGTAAGCCTCTGCAATAATGGTCGAAAGAGAAGAAGTGACGATGGATTTGACCATAGCACCGTTGTCCGGAAGAGTGCCGGCTGCTTTCCTGCCCTCCAGAATGTAATTGACCAGAAGATAGCCGGTCTGGTTGCCGTTCAATGGAATGTAATTTCCACTTTCATCAAGGAGCTCGATGGCAAAACGGTCAGAATCGGGATCGGTAGCCATGAGCAGCTCTGCTCCAACTTTATGACCCAGTTCCTCGGACAGACGGAAGGCCTTGGGATCCTCGGGATTGGGATAGCCGACAGATGTGAAATCCGGGTCCGGATTTTCCTGCTCAGGTACAATCTTCCAGTTATGGAAACCGCGGTCTTTGAGCATGGTGCGGAATGGAATGGAACCGGCGCCGTTTAGCGGAGTGTAAACAATCGGGATATCCAGATCCAGATCGTCACCTTCATGAACAGCCAGTTTCTCGATGCGGTCCAGGTACATGCGGTCGTATTCCGCTCCGAGCACGGTAATTGCACCGTCTGCAATTCCTTTTTCATAGCTCTCTTCTATGACGGAAGCAGAGCAGCGGTCTTTTAATTCAGCATTGACCTTGCCGTAGATTCCGATCGGATCGAAAAGACCGACTTTTGCCATGGCTTCGGACATGCCGTCGGATACAGCTCCGGAAATCTGGCAGCCGTCAGACCAGTAAACCTTGTAGCCGTTGTAATCCTTGGGATTATGGGATGCCGTGATATTGATGCCGGAGGCAGTGCCAAGAGCGCGGATCATGAAGGCCAGCTCCGGAGTCGGGCGAAGATCCGGGAAGGTATAGACTTTGATTCCATTCGCAGCCAGGATGGACGCGGTCAGCTGGCTGAATTCTTTGGAAAAATGCCTGGGGTCGTGGGCTATGATGATTCCTTTTTCACAGATTTCCCGGCCGTGGGCTTTTATGTAATCAGCGATGCCCTGGGTAGCCCAGCCTATGGTGATAAAGTTCATGCAGCTGGTCCCTGCCTTGAGCTTGCCGCGAAGGCCGGCAGTTCCGAAAGCAAGGTCAAGAGCAAAGCGCTCTTCGATTTCCGCCTTATCATCTCGGATTGCTGCCAGCTCCTTTGCCATGGGATCTTCCGAATCCAGGCGGGAAAGCCATTCCTGATATTTCTCCTGTGCGTTCATAAGTTCCTCCTGTAAATGTGAGTTTATTGAAGCGATAATGAGCAGGATTTAGAACATTGCCCTAATGGGGGCGCTCTCGCTTTTTCGCCTTCGCAACGGTACATAAGGGTGCAGCACCTGCAAGCAGGCAC
>JAXJVN010000118.1:0-74151 GCA_036308545.1 Eubacterium sp.
ATCCATCCGGGTTCACATTTTGCTCCCGGTCGTAGTTCGAGTTCTGATTATAATATCCATCCAGGTCCACATTTTGCTCCCGGTCGTAGTTCGGGTTCTGTGAATGGCTGGGGTTCCAAGGCTGATCCTCTCTGTGATTTGAGTTCTGGGGTACAGGCGCCCCGCATCTGCCGCAGAATCTATCGCCCGGATTCAGTTTATTTCCGCATTTGCTGCAATACATGTGCTTTATATCCCTTTAACTTTTTTTCATTCTCTCTATCATTTGAACTTCAATTCTTAACACTCAAAGTAGTGCTCTTAACACTCAAAATATCTTTTTTATAGGAGACTCATCCCCGCATCTTCTCTTCTTCTGTCAACGGGATGTACATATTCTCAGCCAGTTCTTCCCGGGACAGGAAGGGTGCCATGTCTTCCAGGGGCGCCGATACCATCTGGCCGTTCTCCAGTCTGCGGCTGGCAGCCTTGGGTTCGGTGACCTGCTTCGTAGAAAGCATCATCTCACAGAGGCAGGGACCGTCGTGTCCGAGTGCCCAGTCGATGCCGTCTTCCATGTCTGCATGTTTTTCCACGCGGCGGTAATCAATGCCATATGCCGGCATCAGTTTGGACAAATCCGGGAAACTAAGGTCTCCGCTTTCCTCTCCGACGCCTACCAGCGGAGGCTGAAAATAATTGGTCTGGGTCATGCGGATTGAATGGTAGCCGCCGTTGTTCATGATAAAAATTTTTACCGGGATCTTATTCTGAACGATGGTCTGGAACTCCTGGATGTTCATCTGCAGGCTTCCCTCGCCGGTGACCAGGACCAGCTTCCTCTCCGGCCTGGCGCGGTAAAGACCGATTGCCGGCGGCAGGTCGTAGCCCATGGACGCGGTGTTAGGGTTGGTGATGAAGCGCATGCCTTCGGTGATATGGGCAGCCTGGCTTCCCGCGACACGCGAAGTCCCGCAGCTGACCAGAAGGGTACTGTTACTGTCCAGTTTCCGGGTCAGGCAATCGTAAAAATCATAAATGTTAGGCTGCGGATCGTCCTTCATGTGCTGCTGCAGGACGGGGTATTTTTTCACCCAAAGGCGGCACTGGGATGTCCAGGAGGTTTTTTCAGCAGGAAAGCCGAATGAGCTTTCTGCTCCCTCTGTGGTTCCCTGCATCGCTTTGATTTTGCCTGCGGATCTTGTCCTTCCGGACTGGTCTGCATCACCTGACCTTACAGACTGGCATGCGGATTCTGATCTTTCGGACTGATAGATTTCGGTGCCTTCCCTGTTAAAGTCTGCCCTGCGTTCTGCAATTCTCTGATTCAGCATGGTGATCAGGGCTTTTGCGTCTCCGACCACCCGGACGTCGGCATGGATGCTGTCCTTTTTCAGCTCGCTTTCATCTATGTCAGAAACGATTTTATAGGCGCATCTTGCCCAAGTGGAATAATTAAAGCCGGTCTGAAAAAAGCCAAGCCGCCCGCCGATAGACAAGAAGAGGTCGCTGTTCTGCATGGCGAAGTTGCCGGCCCGTGTGCCGGTCGTCCCGCACCTGCCCGCAAAGTAAGGGCTGTCCGTGGCAATAGCGTCGACGCTGCTCATGCCATCCACAACCGGAATCTTAAGCTTGTCGACCAGTTCCAGAAAATCCTTGTGGGCTCCGGCAAGCCGGACGCCGTTTCCAGCAAAAAGGACCGGCCGCTCTGCTTCATCCACTTTGTCCAGGATAAAGTCCGCAAGCTCATTTCCGTCCAAAACTCTGCCGTCCCTGCACTCTCCGCGAACGAAGCCATAAAATCCGTCTTCTTCATGCGGATCGTAATTTTTTTTCTCTGCATCTGCCTGGAAGATATTGGCATAAGAGCCGAGTGCCTGGTCAAAAAGGCTGGCTTCCGGTGAAAAATCTTCCAATTCGTCCGTCTCGATCATAGCTCCCTGAACGTCCAGCGGAATATCCAGCCAGCAGGGACCCGGACGCCCTTCATGGGCAAGGGCAAAGGCTTTTTCCAGACATTTTTTGATATCTTTGGGGTTCCTGACCAGTTCCGCATATTTGGTCATTTTTTTTGCAATTTCAATGACATCATACTCCTGGACGCCGCGCGTACGGAGGGGCAGACCGGAATCATAAACCGTCGTGGCATAGCGGGCCTGGCCGGAAATGATCAGCATGGGGATGGAATCCATCCAGCCGCAGACCACGCCCGTGACCGCGTTGGTCGCGCCGGGGCCGGTCGTCACGCAGACCGCCGCAATGCGATTGTCCATCCTGGCATAAGCCTCCGCCGCCATAGCACTGGCCTGCTCATTGTGGTTATAAGTGACCTGAATTTTTTTTCTATGTCCAATAGCGTCATTCAGGTACATAGCACCGCCGCCGACCACGCTGAAGACGTCGGTAATGCCCTTCTGCTCAAAGAAATCTGCAATAAAATCTGCTACTCGTTCTCTCATCCATTGTTACCTGTAAGCGGGCAGGTCTGGGACCCGCTCCGCTGATGTTACATGTAAGCGGTTGGTCTGGGACCTGCTCCGCTGATTGCAATTGTGTTCAAACAAGGCGCATCGAATGGCGCTTTGTCCCGGCAAAAATCTTTTCTTATCATAACATAGAACCCGGCTAAAGTGACAGTCACTTTGGCTGGGTTCTAAAAGCGGCAAATTGATTCGTTGCATCTACCCCGCCTGGCACCCTGTACGAAATGGCTTAATTGCGGGCTTGTTAGCTGTTGCTGCCGCGACAGGCGTGTTTGCGGGGCTGTTAGCTATATCTACCTCGACAGGCGCGTTTGCGGCGTGGCACCTTAGTGGGCGTCTTCTAGCAACTTCCCGCTGAGTATGTTATGATATAAAAATAACCAATTTCCGATTTAGCAGGCTAACTTCCGGTTTATACCACGGCTGCTTATGCCATATAGGGCTGCATATGCTATATGCCACGGTCGCTTATGCCATATAACACAGCCGCATTTGCCATATGCTGCGGCTGCATATGCCATATACTACGGCCACATATGTCATAAACATGGGCTGACAGCAGCCTAATGCTTGCTGACCGGACATGAATTTTTCAAGAGTATCATTTCAGAAGTATCATTGTTAAAAGGTATCAGTTTCAGAAATATTCAGAAATATCATTTCAGGAGTATTGTTTCATGGCATTTAATGAAAAAAATAGGCGCGGAGATTACGACCATCCGCGTTCTTCTTCCCGTCGTGAAGATTACGCCCGGCCGCGTTCACGCTCTTCCGGTCAGGATTATGATCCCGACAGGGGCAGCGCACGCCGGTCCAATTCTCAGCGCAAAAAGAAGAAATCCCACAAAGGCCTGGGCACGCTGATCGGTCTTTTCATCGTTCTCCTTCTGGTGGCGGGCGGCGGCTACGCCTACATGCGCTACTACTACGGAAGCCATTTTTACAATGGAACGACCATCAATAATCTGCAAGTCGGTGGAAAAACAGCTTACGACGCGAAGTTCCAGATTCAGAGCAAGATCCGCAATTATTCGCTCAAGTGTCTGGAGCGCGGCGGAAATTCGGAAGAGATCACGGGCAACGAACTTTACATGGAATATGTAGACGACGGTTCGATCGCCAATTTCCTGTCTCAGCAGAATCCGGACCTGTGGCTCTTCGAGCTTGCCAAAGACCACAGCTATCAGATGGACATCACCTACGACTTCGACGAGTCCACGATCGATCAGGTCATGAACGAGATGAACTGCTTCCAGCCGGACAACGTTACGCCGCCAACCGCGGCGACCGTGGGTCTCAGGGACAATGTTTTTGCAGTGATCGACGGAGATCCCGGAACGACTCTGGACCGGGAAAAAACAAGAGAAGCCCTGATCGCAGCCGTCAAGCGCGGCGACAAAGAGATTGACTTTGACAGCCTCGGGCTCTACACCAAGGTCACAGAGGACGCGGACCGCACCGCCCTCCAGCAGAAGGCAGACACCCTCAACCAGATGCTGAACACGAACGTCTACTTCGATTTCGTAGACCGCAAATATACCGTTGACCACGACGTTGTCATGACCTTCATCCAGCAGGGCGCCGATGGAAATTACGCGCTCATGCAGTCTGCCGTCCATTCCTGGGTCAACCAGATGGCGCTCGAGACGGACACCTACGCGCAGCCGCATGAGTTCCGCACGACAGGTGGAAAAACAATCACTCTCAACGAGGAATTCGATGACCGTTTTGTCCCCGACTACGGCTGGGCAATGAAGGTCGACGAGACCACCAATGTCCTCACGCAGGCTATCCAGGCAGGAACCACAGGGGAACTCACGCCCCTCTATACCTTCACAGCCCAGGACCGCTCCAGCAATGATATCGGCGATACCTACGTCGAAGTCTGCATCGAAAAGCAGGAAATGTGGTGCTACAAAGACGGCCAGCTGATCGTCGACACCCCGGTTGTAACCGGAAACCACGCAGCCGGAACCGACACGCCGTCCGGCGGTGTCTATGCCATCGACGCCAAGCAGAGCGACCGTAACTTCGAAAAATCCCACAACGTCCACGTAGACTACTGGCTGCCCTTCGTCGCATCCTGCGGCATCCACGACGCCTACTGGCGCACCGACGCCGACTTTAGCAACAAGCAGACCTGGCTAACCAACGGCTCCAACGGCTGCGTCAACACGCCCCACGACGCCGCGGCAGCAATCTACGAAGTCATGGACATCGGCTATCCGGTCATCGTCTACTACAGCGAAGACCAGGTCAAAGGAACCGATCCGCCGAACAACGTAGGGTACGAAGAAGAATAATGCAGGGAGCCAAAGTGACAGGCACTTTGGCTCCTTCCGAAACACAAGAAAGATGCTCGGCGCGATTTTCTAAGGCGCCGGGCATCTTTGCTCTATTATGAAATCTTACTTCCTTACTGCTTCTACGATGTTCTTTACCATATAATCAAGCTTTGCTTTGGTCATACCCGGATACACGCCGATCCAGAAGGTATTGGTCGTGATAAAGTCGGAATTAGCAAGATCTCCGACGACGCGGTAAGCATCGGTCCCGCGAATAGCGTCGAAGCAGGGATGGCGGAGGATATTGCCGCTGAAGAGGAGCCTGGTCTGGATGTTGTGGTCCTCGATATAGCGGGTAACCTTATTGCGGTCGAGTCCGCTGCCCGGCTTCACCGAAAGCAGGAAGCCGAACCAGGAGGGTTCGCTGCCCTCTGCCGGCTCCGGAAGGATCAGCTTTTCTTCAATGGCAGGATCCGCTTTCAGAAGCTCGCTCTTGATATAAACCCAGTTCTTCTTGCGGATCTCAATGAATTCCGGGAATTTTTTCAGCTGTTCCACGCCAATCGCCGCCTGCATATCCGTCACCTTGAGGTTATAGCCAAAGTGACTGTAGACGTACTTATGGTCGTAGCCGTGCGGCAGTTCGCCGTAGTCGCCGTCAAAACGATGACCGCAGAAGTTGTCCTGTCCGGACGGGCAGATACAGTCTCGTCCCCAGTCGCGATAAGAAAGGATCAGACGGTTGAGCCTTGGATTATTGGTATAAACGGCGCCGCCCTCTCCCATGGTCATGTGGTGAGGCGGATAGAAAGAAGACGTTCCGATATCGCCCCAGGTACCTGTGAACCTGGTCTCGCCGTCGATCGTATATTTGGATCCTAAAGCGTCACAGTTGTCCTCGATCATCCAGAGATTGTGACGGTCGCAGAATGCTTTAACTGCCTTGAGATTGAACGGATTGCCCAGGGTATGAGCGATCATGACCGCCTTGGTTCTGGGACTGTAAGCCGCCTCCAGCTGATCCACGTCAATATTATACTGGGGGATCGTCACATCGACAAAAACCGGCACCGCCCCTGCCTGCAGAATGGGGTTGACGGTCGTCGGAAAACCGCAGGCCACGGTAATGACCTCGTCGCCTTTCTTCACTTGACGATCACCCAGCTCCGGTGCAGTCAGAACAGAAAAGGCAAGCAAGTTGGCGGAAGAACCGCTGTTGACCAGATGCACATACTTTGCTCCAATCCACTCGCCGAACTTCTGCTCAAACTCCCTGCAAAAACGCCCCGTCGTCAGCCAGAAATCCAATGTCGCGTCCGTCAGGGCACACATCTCCTTTTCATCATAGATCCGGCCGCCGTAACCGATCCGGTCACCCGGCTGAAACTCCTTATGATCCGAAGGTTCCTTAAATTCGTGGTAATACTCAGCAACCAGAGCTTTAATCTGCTCCCTGGCTTCTGCTTCATTCTTCCAGACTGGCATTAAGTTTTCTCCTCTTATACTCTATCCTGGCTATTGTTCAAAAAAATCCGATTCCAGAATTATTTCGAAGCGCCTGCAATAAGCGATCTTACTCATTGCAGGCCGCTTATCAAGATTTTCATTTTAACATATGCATAAAGAAGTGCCAAGACAGGAAAAAATGTCTTTGTGACTTTATACTTGATACGTTCTGTGCTTCATCCATTTCCTGTTAACAAATTTCCAAAATGGTTTCATCAGAATCTTATAAATATTATCGACTCCCCAGCCTATCAGATAGATGCATACAGTGGAAACAATCAAGTGAAGGACAACAACGAGAGGTGATTCTGATGCAAATTTTTCTATACCGACACGTTTTATGAAATAGCCGTGTATCAAATAGACCGTAAAGGATGCGCCTGCTAAAACATTTATGATTCTGCTCTGAATATTGAATCTTGAAAAAATCACGAACAAAAGAACTGCTTCAGCAATAATCAGCGGATTGCATTATTCCTGTGCCGTGCCATTTGGGATACGGTCCGCAATCAGAAACTCTCCGTAAGCCCAAAGAAAAATGACCACCTCATCAATAAAAAGCAAAAGCACCAATGTACTGGTTTTCTTCTCCACTTTGTATCCATTCAGTGCAGCTCCCAGTATATACAAAACAACGAAATTAACAATTTTAAATCCATATTGGCTTCCGTACATACCGATGGTACTTAATCCCATAAGTTCCGTTCCGGATATTTCCTGAAGAATATCAACCAGCATCGGATAAACGCTGAAGGTGCATACTACAATAAGGATAAACCTCCTCAAAGCGTGATTCTTCTTCAGATAATCAAGCACAACATTGATATAAGGCGATATGAGAAACAAGGCCACATAAAGAATCACATACCAGTTAGTAGGAATACAAATCCTTATAAAATGCCGTAAAGAAAACTCCTTTCCTTCCACCAGCACGCGGTAAAGATAGTATACGACAGAATAAATAATTACCGGAACCACAAGCTTAACCGGTTTCAACAGATCTCGCTCCTGGGACCTGGATAAAAAATACCCCGAAATCAAGACAAATAAATTTACTGCGCATATGTTGAGGGCTTCAAAAGCAAAGAGCATGATCCTCGATGCACCTTGAGTGTATGCAATACCTCCCCCGATACTCGGATTATTGTAGTGAAGAATAATCACTCCCAGCGTTGCTAAAATTCTCAGGAGTTCAATATTACTCTGCCTAAATTTTGATGAATGGCTGTTTCCCATGTCCTATACAACTTCTGTTTCCTGTCGTTTCAGGGGGTCGCTTTGTGCTACAAGATGTAGTGATAATATGAAGTGACCCCACATTTGTAGCAACGTGGATTTACCTGTATACTGCTGATTGTCAAGATCAATGGTAACAGGGATTACCGCATACAAAAGGAGGTCACCTAATGAATAGAATAATTAAAATCGGCATGGATGTCCATAGCACAAACTATACTCTCTGCGCAATGGAGCCAATTTTCGGATCCGAAGACCGGGTATTTGGAGAAGTCCAGGTAGAGCCGGACTACAAAGCCGTTGTGGCGTTCATTGCCACCATGAAACTCAAACTCGGCATAAATAACAATTATTCTATTGAATGCGGTTATGAGGCAGGCTGCCTCGGTTACACGTTGTACAATCAGCTTACCGGTGCTGGAATCAAATGTGTCATTTTGGCTCCGACCACAATGCTCTCCCAACAAGGAAAGCGCATTAAAACAGATAAGCGTGATGCCCGGCTGATCGCCCAGTGCCTTTGTTACGGCGGTTATCACGCAGTTTATATTCCTACTGGCGAGGATGATGCTGTTAAGGAATATCTCCGCATGAGGGATGACCATAAGCTTGCACTGAAAAAACTGAAGCAGCAGATCAATGCTTTTGCCCTCCGCCATGGTCACAAGTACGATGGCACAAAATGGACTCAGAAACATCTTACCTGGCTGAAGAAGCTTGAACTTGATCCAATGTACCGCGAAACAATGGATGAATATCTCACTTCCTACTATGAGCAGGAAGCAAAGATTGAACGCTTTGACAAGCGGATCGAATCTATTGCTTCTAAAAAGCGGTATCAGGCGAATGTCAAAAAGCTGGGATGTTTCCTTGGCATCAAGCCTCATACTGCACTGTCGCTGATTGTAGAAACTGGTGACTTTAAACGATTCGCCAAAGGCAACAGCTATGCAGCCTTCCTGGGGCTGGCACCTGGAGAGCATTCCAGTTCCACAAGTATTAACCGAACCGGAATCTCCAAAGCTGGCAATACGCATCTGCGGACCCTTCTGATTGAAGCAGCTAGAGGGCTTTGCAAGGGGCGTGTTGGAGCTAAGTCAAAAGAACTCCGGTCCAGGCAGAATGGCCAGCCAGCTGAGGTTATCGCTTATGCGGACCAGGCGAATGAACGCCTTCGCAGAAAGTATTACAGAATGATCCGCCATGGCAAGAAACAGAATGTAGCAGTCGCCGCAGTTGCCAGGGAACTAGCATGCTTCATTTGGGGCATGATAACAGGAAATATCAGCATTGCCGCCGCAACAGCCACATCAGCTCCGGGTGCCAGTCAAGGGTAAATAAACCGCTGAGCTGCCCTTGACAGTCATCCGCCTCTGATGGAACTCGCAGTCAGGCAGTGGTCAGCAGAAAACTGCAGCCCGCTGCCCACACATAATAATAAAATATCTGTCAGTATCTGCAAGGAGCTGTGATCACTGTAAGGTTTGAGCTATCTGCGTTTACACTATGTTGGCACTCCGGTGATCCACGCTTTTAGATTGCAGAGCTCTCGGCGAAACCATTAGCCTGTCGGTAACCAATCCACGAATAACAGAATGGCCATATGCCGGGAACTGTTAAATCAGAGCTCCCTGCAGATGCTGACAGATTTCACAAATGTGACCGTCAAGAAAAAGTTTGTTGGTACTTCAATTTACCTCTTGACAAAGGTCACTTCATAACAGTGTAACTTTTTTGCAGAGTTCACAGTAAAACTCAGAGGAAGTTCGCAAATAAAGATGAGGCTGTCACTATGGTCTGAGACAAATATCCTTTTTTTAATCGCCGTGAGGTGGTCTATTTGTAATGCCATTTTTTATTCTCTATCCACTACGCTTCTGTTTCAAACTTATTCCTCTATGTCAAGCCTCTTTGAAAACAAGAAACTTGCTAATAATATAGTTTAAGGCGATCACGATCACCTGTGCAATTAGCTTTACAACAAACGCATTGAATCCCAACCAGGTAATGAATATCGCAAGGATGGCTTCTTCAACTATGAGAGTGAATACCCGTCCACCGAAAAAGGATACCATCTGCTTCCAGAAGTCTTCCCTGGTATCGACGTTTCCATCAAATACCCATGTCCTATTTGTAAAATACTGAAAAAGAACGCAAATCACCCAGCTTATCGCATTTGAAACAAGAGCGTTGATCTTACATAGTTCTGTAAAGAAAGTAAATAAAAACAGGTTAAGGAAGAAAGCCATTCCTCCAAAAAGGAGGTACATCAACACTTCCTTATGCTTTTTATAAAATGGCTCAAAGATTCTCAGCGCTGGGGAATGCATTATTCGGTTAAAAACATCTTCCTTCATTTCTTTCTACCTCCCGGGATAAATTCACCTCTGGTATTACAGAACAGGATCTTCAGTAGCACGCTGTTTCCCCTGAAAAAGCTAAGCTTGGTAAGCATTTCCCTTTGCTGCAGGCAAGCCCTGTTTCCGGAATTTCACACACCTTCATCCCCATCCGTGCTGCTCTCACGGATAGATAAGAACGAAGCTCATATGTCATGAAGACATCTGGCAGAGTCTGCACTTTCAGGCCCTCCAGATACCTTTTTTTAATATGCGCGATATGCGTTTGGGTATCTGTAAGAATGGCGGCGTGCTTACCCCTTTTATGCAAAGTCAGCATAATCCCGAACAAAAATCAGCTTGTCATATTTTTCATGAATCTCCTTCTTTAATTCTTAGACGTGGTTATTTTTCATCCATTTATTTTCCTTAGTTTTTCATCCCTGACACTGTTCAGCTGCATTTCAAAATCCTGACGATTTTTCCATGTAATCGTTTCCAGTATCATACCTGAAAACCAGGACATAATAGCCGTCAAAATAAGAAAACCGCCAGCAATCAGAGTCGGGAATCTGGCAACCAAGCCTGTACGGAAATAATCCGCAAAAACCGGAATAATAAACCCAACTCCGATTACAACCAAAACAACCGCCAACGCTCCAAAGAATTTCAAAGGTCTGTAAGTGCGAAATAACCTCAAAATCGTTCCAATCACCTTCATACCGTCTGATACTGTATTTAGTTTGGATACAGACCCTGCAGGCCGATCACGGTAGTCCACAATGACGTTCTCGATGAACATATTCTTGTCTGCCGCATGAATGCTCATTTCAGTCTCAATCTCAAAGCCCTTAGATAATACTGGAAATGTTTTGACAAATTGGTACGAAAAAGCTCTGTAACCAGTCATAATATCACGTATATTGACTTGAAAAAGAAAGTTAATGCTTCTGCGGACATAGGAGTTGCCAAAGTTGTGAAACGGTCTCTTATTCTCTTCAAAATAGGTAGAAGACAGACGGTCCCCAACAACCATATCTACCTTGCGGTCCAGAACCTTGCTGACCATCTGCGGCGCTGCCTCCGCTGGATATGTATCATCTCCGTCCGCCATGATATAACACTCTGCATCAATCTCACGGAACATACGCCGGATTACGTTACCTTTCCCCTGCATATGCTCATAGCGAACTACTGCGCCAGCTTTGCGTGCGATTTCGTCGGTCCCATCCGAAGAATTATTGTCGTAGACATATATCACAGCATCGGGGAGCGAATGTCTGAAATCCGTTACAACCTTCTCAATTGTCTGTGCTTCGTTATAACATGGAATTAATACGGCAATCTTATCCATATCAGATCCTCCTTTGTACACAACCAGCCCGGTAGGTTATATCTAGTATGCATGCCTTTATATATACAGAATTTGTGCAAAAAAACGAAACCAGCTATCAAAAAAAATCCCATTCGGTCATTTTCTTTTTCTACATAACGAAATTATTTTGTTTTTTAAATTTTTCCCGCATCCTTCCATAACAGGGAAGAAACCCACAAGGGTGCAGAGAATATGACCGGAGCATAATATCTATACAGAATCACAGGGCCGAGAAATACCGTGACTGTGATTCCAATAACCATGCCCATCGGAATCATCGCCGTATATTTCTTGTGACGAATTAAGTATACGATTGAAAACAAGACCATGCAAAAGTATAAGCCACAAGTATTCAGACAACCCCATACAGGAATTTTAGTAAAATATGCTTTCAGATTTCCACCATAACCAGTCATATCACTGCCATACCCATATAAGATTCCTAAAAATTTCTCATAATGCGGCAGGATACTGATTCTGTCAATTTTCAAAGCATCAGGCCCCCAGTTCAAAGTGGCATCCGTCTGGACATAGTTCAAAAAAGGATGCCATATTCTTGCATCGGTGTATTGCTTAAAGGGAAACCAAAGTCCAAGAGTCTGATAACACAGTGCCTTCAGATATTCTTTAGGTGCGGATGTGGCTGCATCCAGATATAAATTTATAAACTTCCCCGGATCTTCCTTTATGATACTGGGGTCAACCCTATTCTTTATTTGATCAGAAATACATGGCATATACATCTTCCATTCTTCATCAGCTAAATACATATGCATCTCATTTTTTTCTGTTATCGTAAGTGCATCAGAATTATAGGCAGCTGCCATTTGCTGAAATGGAAGACTTAACATTTCTCTGACCCCTGTTCCCTTCTGAATATTCAGCATGCTGTATACAGGTCCGTGGTATAGTATGGAACAGGCAACTGCAATAACCAGTGGAATCAGAATTCTCTTACGTTGACCTTTTGCAGTAAGTAAGGTCAGAAGGCAGCACACAGCTATCGCATAAACCCCATTATTTCGGATGACACATAAGAAAAAGAACCAGGCTGCTGTGCTAATCATCTTTTTCTTATACAATGTGGAATCATCATTTAACGCTAGTTCGCTTAATTCTATTAAACATATGGCAAAACAAGCTGCAAACGGACCATCCTGTGCCGAAGTAACAGAAAGTATAACATGCGCCGGAATAAGCGAGAAAAAAGCAATCGAAGCTATCAAATAAAGAGCCGATATATGAAGAGATAAAAACTTAAGAATCCTCCAAACAGCATAAAGTGTAAATAACATCTGCATGAATGAATAAATTGCAAATCCGGCTACATAGCTATGAAATAATGTATTCCCGAGTTTTACAAAAAAGTAAAAAAAGGCAGTGCAAAAAACAGACCACTGAGACGAAATGAAAATGTCTTTTCTGCTATACATAAAAAACCAGGTCGGCGCATCAATGCCATATACCCCCGGAAACAAAGCGAGATACCCTGCCAGCCAGATTATTACTATTGTCACAAACCCGTATCTTATAATATCGTTATTTTTCAGCCTGGAATTATGTCTATTATTACCATCCTTCAAACAGCTAATAAATAAATCCGCTTTACACATAATCAGAAATAATGGGATTGTAAGGAAAAATATGATTAGGAATGTAACTGAAAGAGGTTTTCTTACCTGTAGGTCTAATCGAAAACCAATTACAATAAAAGCAGAAAATAAGAACGCCAGGATGCCATAAGGAAAATAACCTATATATTTCTTATTATTTCGTCTATAAGCCATGGGCAGACTTCCTTTTACAGTAACTTTCGAACCACACTGATTTTCTTCAGTATAAGAATGACTGCAGTATAACCGACAAATTCTATTACAATAGATACACAGGCTGTCCAGTACAAACCTATGGCTTCGCCCATGAAACGATTCAGAAAATCGTTCAATTTCCCAGAAGTATCTAACGTAACCTCTATAATAAAAACTCCAAAACTGGCAGATGATAATTCCGTAACAAACCGATTCAGTCTCTGTCTGGAAAAACATCCTTGATAATCTTTTCTGCTAAAGAAATAATACAGTGCACACGATGGCAAGTATATGGCACGCTGCCTTAATTGTTCCGCAAAATCACCATTTCCTGCTGCCGCGCTGTTTACAACTAATAGAATATTCAGGATAACCATGACAACGGATCCAAGAAAAAGTAGCCACATAAGCGGGTCTTTTGTAATACTATCAGCATTCTTTTTAGCTAAACTGTTCAGAAAGAAACCAGAAATTGAAAAAATAACTGCCCAGCATGATGATGCCCAACCTGATGTATAGAGCATTTCAACCGTACCTGTAAACGCCTGCTTAATTGAAAAAACTGTGAATATCCCGCTAAACGTATAAAAAGCAGTCACCAATATCAGATATAGATACATGTCTTTCTCTGATGCATGAAGAGCAATTTTCCTTAAAAACGGAAGCATCAGAAGATAGCCTATGTAAGAATAAAAGTACCAGTTCTCTTCACTAAGGAAATTCTGCAATATCGTTCTGGCGTTTAGGGAGTACCGCGACAGGTAAACAGAGCATATAAGCATAACAATAATGATTCGCAGTACCCTATGCCGCAAAACCCGGCCAAAGCTCTCTTCTCGGCCCAGTAACAAAGTGCCTGATACCATGAAAAACAATGGCGGGCCGCATTTGCAAATGCAAGACAAGCCAAGTGCAAGAAAAATTTTAAGAGATCCTGGTGCTATATTCTGCTCAGGCCCCCAATATGTATATCTATGATTAAAAAGCACCATAATAATAGCAATCACTCGCAGAATATCCAAATAGACAACTCTCTTTTTTTCTGTGAGATCATACCTACTTTCAATGCAACTTCGCATTTATAGCCACCTGACATTTGCAAGCATCCTGTCTCTAAATGATGCATACAATATTTTCTTTTTATCAACTTTTATAAATCCGTGTATAGTCTTTCTGCGTACATCCCTTGTTGTATCAATTTACGAATACCATTGACTACAACTGGTTTATCAGCTTTATATGTTACTCCAAACCATTTATCTTCTGTTGGGAGAATTTTAACGCTGATTTCTTTCTTTTGCAAAAGTGCTGCAATATGATCAGGCAAAAGATATTCGCCTTTCATCGGATCAAACTTCCCAGCTTTCATATCATCAAAAAACCTGATAAATCCCCTATCAAGTAATTCAAGGTATTCCGGCATCAAGCCCCACATATTCATGGAAACATAGGAATTCATATCAAGAGAAGCCCCATCCGCTTCTGCACCTGATATACTTTTTATAATATTATGTGTCTCATGAATATTCGTAAGCATTCCATTTTCAACTTGGCAAATGCCTCTGGTTACAGATCCATTGTCGGACAGTGTATTTTTCAGAATAAATCCAGCCATGCAATATGCATTGGGTCTTGTATTATTAATAAGAAAGTCATAAATGAAACGGAACGCATTACAGCCATAATAGTCATCAGCATTAATCACGCAAAAAGGTTCCTGAATGATTTCCTTGGCGGCAAGAACTGCGTGCCCAGTTCCTAAAGGTTTGCTTCTTTCAGATGGTATCCTAGCATTTTCCGGAACATTATTTATGTCTTGAAATGCGTAATATACTTGTATTCCATAATCTTTGCATATACGCTCTATTCTGTTTCCAATTATTTCTTTGAACGCTTCTTCAATATCTTTTCTAATAATAATTACTATTTTATTAAATCCGGCTTTTATGGCATCATGGATAGA
The DNA here is from genome assembly GCA_036308545.1 of Eubacterium sp. Taxonomy (GTDB): domain Bacteria; phylum Bacillota; class Clostridia; order Lachnospirales; family Lachnospiraceae; genus Bilifractor. Next base: position 14,975 of record JAXJVN010000118.1, read on the forward strand.
ATAATCCATTATGATCTCGTTATGATATCCTATTGGTTCAAGCTGTTTAATACCTTCTCCAAATCTTGAGCCAATTCCAGCAGCCATTATAACTAAAGATGTTGTCATATTTTATCCTTATTCTATTATTTATCACCTTTAACAAAAATTATATTTTACACAATTATATGCTGTTACTTATTTCCTTTTTATTATATTTTTTAATGAATAATATATCCTGCCAAAAAATGCTCTTCTCTTACTCCCATATGGTAATATGTGCCTACTAGCATATTTTAACTTGCCCAATCTTGAAATATATACCGCATTTTCCTTAGTATTTTGCTTTTCTAGAAGGTCAAAACGCCACACTCCTCGAATCAGCATTGGATAATATGGTGACTCTTTTGCATATTTCCAAAAATATTCAGCAAAATCGCAGTCCCCAACATGCCATGGTTTTTGATATCCGGCAAAATGAACCATATGAGGATTCAATCGAGCTTGCTGATATTCATCAAAAAGCGTACGATACGCCATTTTTAAAATATTCATTCTGTTCCTGCCATCAGGCTCTGCCCAACACATCAATGTATTCCATATCTGTGGAATATAATAAACCCTTTCCTTACATACAATATTCAGCACATCCTGATCATGGCATCTAAAGCTATTACTAATAGCCAGTTTTATCATCTTCTCTGCTGTTGTTATTTCACGAAGCTTGTCAAGATCAATACATAAAACACCTGCCTGAAAATATTGATAAGGATCTTTAAGACCGAGTTTTTCTGTGGCATACTTAATCCAATCATTCTGATTCAGTTTCATCTGCCCGGCTACATCAATATCTTTAGCAGCACCAATAACAGCATCTCCTAAATCTATATCATATAGTTTCGCTACATCTGAATTTGCTACCATGTCACAGTCCAAATATAATATTTTTTTATATTCAGGCATAAGTTCCGGGATAATTAATCTATAGTAGGTTTCAACCGAAAGATGCTGATCTACAAAATATTTTGATGCATCAAAATATTTATTTACCTGCACAAAACGAATATTGAAATTATTACAAGCCGGATAGCCTCCCTTAATTATTCTCTTCGATTTTTCTGAAATATCGGTATTAAGTACTATGACATCGTAATTCCTGTTTTCAGAGCTATTCTTATAGATAGACCGTATCATGACATCCAGATACGGTGTAAATTTCTCATTTGCCGAAAGAACAATCGGCACCGCTTCTTTAAAAAAAGGCTGGATTTTATTATTTTGTGGCTCTGTATCTTTGAAAAGCGTTTTGGATAAAAATCCAACTTTATTATCTGTTTCATGAATATTGTAATAGCAGAATATACCCGTCAGACGCTCTGCAAGATAACCGAACACGCGGGATTCCTGTGTACCATAATATGTGATATCAATATGCTTTTCTGCTTCTTCCAGGATGCCAAACAGGTACTCACAATACTCATTAAATAAACCCTTTTTCATAATGAACATATTGCATTCGTAGGCTGTCTTCGAATTCATATATTCATCTGCAGCTTTAGCAAACCGGGGATATTTTTCTTTTAATATGTTCAAGGTAATGTCAAGATCTGATTTATTTTGAAAGTCCGCAACACCATATTCGTCGTGTATGGTAGTCTGGATTTCTCGCCCTTTTACAGTAACCATGTCATATCCGGTAATAATATTTTTCATTTCTTCCGGATTGAGATGAATTTGATCAACGACATTATCATTCAACTTTTCGAAAGCAATATTTCCCCATCCATCGTTTTCCTTCAAATCCGGATTAAAAGAAAAATATCTCCGATAATGGAAAAATCCATAATAGTCTGCATCACAATTTTTCCATGCATAATAATGTGCTGTAAGTTCACAATAGCTTTTATTTTTATTTGAGATATTATCGATTCCTTCATCATCATGAAGCATATCCGGGAGACGTTTGTTGGCGATAGCCGCTCCTACCTGAATAGGAAATAAATATGGATTTTGAGGCACAAAAGCAGGTTTATGACAGACCACAAAAATTTTAATATCTGGTTTATTCATGATAATCTCTTTACTCCTCCATATAGGCATCACAAACTGTTTTGGAATCTCCAAGCATTTTCACTTCACCATGATCTAACCACAAAGCATGATTACAGATTTTTCTAACGGATTCAATGCTGTGAGATACATATAAAAGAGTCGTTCCCTGATTAAGCATCCCCTGCATTCGGCTTTCACATTTTTCCTGAAATTTATAATCTCCTACTGAAAGCACTTCATCGCATATAAGAATATCCGGTCGGACCATCGTTGCGATAGAAAATCCGAGTCTGGCAGCCATACCTGAAGAATAGTTCTTAATTGGCATATCCAGAAAGTCTTTAAGTTCAGCGAACTCTACGATTTCATCGAAATGATCTCTCATGAATTTTTCATCATGTCCTAACAAGGTTCCATTTAAGAAAATATTTTCCCGTGCAGTGAGTTCGCCATCAAAACCAGCGCCTAATTCAATCAATGGCGCCATGGTTCCCCGCACGGTTACTCTTCCCTTATAAGGTTTTAAAATCCCGCTTATAGTCTTCAATAATGTAGATTTTCCTGATCCGTTTACGCCGACAAAGCCCCAGGATTCACCACGTTTAACATGCAAATTCACGTCCTTCAGTGCAAAAAATTCCTGGAACATCAACTCGTGTTTTAAAAATTTAATAGCATACTCTTTCAGACTGTCCAGCCGTTCTTTGGACATATTGAATCGAATTGTTACATGTTCAACATCAATAATATTATCTTCAGCCATCTTCTCTCCATCTTCTATTTGATTATGGTGTCAAACTCATTACAGAATCGTGCTACTGTATAGCTCACCGATTATCAAATATATAAAATAAATTTATCCTGCGTCTTTGTAAATGACCACGTTCCCAGCCACATAAAGAAGAAGGCTACGAAGAATCCCCATAATACATAATTACGCGCCGGCATCGCCTGTTCCAGCACAACACGTCGGAATTGTACGATGTAGTTACACATAGGATTAGCTCTCAGTAGGAAATACTGAAGCTGAACCGGAAGCTGATCTAACGGATAGAAGATCGGTGTCAAATACATCCATGCCGTCATAAAAACGCCATAAATATACTGGATATCCCGAAAGAATACTGAAGCCTGTGCAAGAAACAATCCAAATCCCAGGCTGAAAAGATAAGTCTCCAGCAAAATAACAGGAATCATCAGCATAGGCAGCGAAAGCGGAACTCTTGTAGCAAGAAAGACGATTATCATTGCCGCCATAGAAAACAAGAGGTTCACAAGGGAACTGGTGACCTTCGACAAGGTAAAAACATATTTAGGAACATAAACTTTCTTTAATAATGCCGCATTGCCGGTAATAGAAGTAATTGCCTGGTTTGTAGCTTCACTCATAAAATTAAATAATGTCTGACCAATGATTAAATAAGCCGGGTAATATTCAATATTGAAACGAAACATATGGCTAAACACAATTACCATCACAAGCATGGTAAGCAGCGGATTGAGTACGCTCCAAAGATATCCCAGGAAACTTCTTCTATACTTAAGTTTTATATCTTTAACTACCAGCTGCTTAATCAAAAAACGATAATTATAAAATACCTGCAATCGTTTTTTCAATAATTCCATTTCTACTTTTCTCCTAATGGCTCTTTACGATTCTAAATATAATTTCTGAAAATGGTAAAATCCGATAATTAGTTTTCCTTAATAATACGATGCTTTTCTTTTTTGTAGCTTTCCAAATATTCGGATAATTATTTTTTAATTTGATGTCGTTTGCTCTTAGCCAAACTTGTACACCGGGTTTGGTTCCCATACTAATAGCAATCTGAAATTCATTCTCTACAACTTGTGCTATACAGCGTTCAATATAATATTTTTTTTGAGCAGGAAGTTCCGGCAAATTATCATAAAACTTTTCCAGGCTGTGGAGAACATTCAAATGCTGATTATGTCTTTGCTGCATGCTTTTTATCTCCATACTCTGGCCGGACCTGCCCAAACGATACCTATATAAGTTTCTTTGGTCATAATAGAGCGTTTCAGCCCAGGGAATGGGATATGTTATATATTCCGCATCAACATAGAAGCAATTCTCATCTATGCTCATGGGCATTTTTTTGAGAATATCCGTCCTGATGGTCATAGAGTGCATTTTTATAACCCGGTCAGCAAACCCATCTGATATTTTCCCTGATTTACCATATTTCTTCGGATCTCCTGTTGCATCCATCTGGCGCAGCAGCTTATACGTTCCGTCTTCTATACACTGATAATCGGACGCGATGATGTCATAGTTTACTTTTGATAACAGTTCTAAAAAATTTTGTATTTCATTTGTATTCAGCCAATCATCGCCATCTACAATCTTGAAATATTTTCCACATGCGTGAGCAATTCCAAAATTAATAACCGAACCATGTCCCGCATTCTCTTTATGAAAAAAATGTATACTGTCCGGATATCTTTTTACATATTTCCGGCGAACAATCTCTGCTGTATTATCGGTTCCTCCATCATCTATTACAAGTATCTCCAGCATATCCATATATGCCTGTCCTAAAATCATTGAGTCAAGGCACTTTTCGATATATTTTTCCACATTATACGCTGGAATTGTAACTGTAAGTATTTTTTGCATAATTCCTCAATTATTTTAATAATCACTTATGTTCTGATTAAGTGATAAATCTTTTTCCTCAATTTTCCTGGTATAATGCAAACTATAGCATGCGGTAGATCCGCGCATAAGAAATCTACCCAAGTTGACATTCCCATTTTTCGAATATACCGATGAAAGTCAAGCATGACTCTGGCATACTCAAAGCCGCCGCGTCTCTCATAAGTTCCCGGAGTAGTTCTCATCTTCACCAGTGGATCCTTAAGATTCGCGCCTTGATACCCCCGTTTCAACATTCGAACCCATAAATCATAATCTTCAAACAGTGGAAATTTATCTCTATATCCTCCTGATTTAATAACATCATCACGTCGGAACATTACTGCCGGATGATTAAATGGATTCCTTCTCCGAAGGTACTTTTTTATCTCGTTATTACTGCCAGGAACTTCTCTTCTTCCAAGTATTTTTTCACTTTCTGTATCATTAAATTCCAACACTGTACCTGAAAGAATTGATGTTTGCGGAGCTTTTTCAAAAGCTTTTAACTGCTTTTCACATCGATCCGGAAGGCTGATATCATCGCTATCCATTCTGGCGACCAATTCGTTTTTACATTCTGTCAACCCGGCGTTTAATGCTGTACCCAGTCCCTTATTATGATTTAAGCGAAAAATATGTAAATGGTCACGATAACGCTTCAGTACCTTTTCAAGATTTTCTGTTAACGGTCCATCACACACCAGTACAAAGTCATCTGTTTTTATCGTCTGCTGCAGGATACTTAAAATTGATTGTTCCAGATATTCAGGTTTTTCTTTTTCATATACAGACATCAAAACGCTGTATTTGTATACCATAATATTACATTCCTCATTATTGCTGGTAATAGAACTGGCAATTACTGTCAGTAATGAGAATTCCTGACTATTTAAATTGGTTTTTATTTCTGTTTTCCGGTTCCGATTCTATTTCCGAGTAAGCTGTTATTTGTCCCTCATCCACTCCGGCTGTAGAATCTTTCATAAACAAAATTTTAAGGGTTGCCAAACATATTTGAAAATCCTGCGCAATGCTGGGGTTAGAAATGTACATCAAATCCATCTGTAATTTATCATAAGGCGACGAATTGTATTGACCATACACTTGCGCATAACCGGTTAAACCGCATTTTGCCTGCAATCTTAACTTGAATTCCGGCATCTCTTTTTCATACTCTTTCGCAATTTCCGGGCGTTCCGGACGTGGTCCTACAATGGACATATCTCCTCGGAGAATATTCAACAGTTGAGGAAGTTCGTCAATTCGCAATGCACGAATTTTTCTTCCAATCGGTGTAACCCTGTCATCACAATCACCGGTAGAAAGTCTGGCAATTCCATCCTTTTCCGCATCAACCTTCATGCTGCGGAATTTGATAATATTAAATTTTTTACCATCCTTAGTAAGGCGGCATTGACGGTAAAAAACAGGCCCCTTGTCATATTTTTTTATTAAAACCGCAGTAACAAGCATGATGGGAGAGCATATTATCAACGCTATTGCTGCAAAAATAATATCAAGCAGTCTTTTTGTGAAAAAATATTCCGGCGGCGGATTATAACGATCCAATCGAAGAATCGTTAAATGGAACATATGCATCCGTTTTGCACCGCTCATCAAAACATCGCCAATACGGGGAATAATAAAAGATGTAATATTATGATCAATACAATATTTGATGATAATATTACGATCATGGCTGTGAATTCCGGAAAGAAATACCGCATCCATATCATCCAATATGGAGAGATTCTTCAGACACTCTTTGACATTACATTCTCCCAACACATTAAATTTTTTTGATAATCCATAAGAATCAATGAGATCATCGATTCCCTTCCGCATATCCCATACGATGAAGGTTTTTTTAGGCTTAAACGTCTGAAAATACCAATCATGGGTCAATTTACTCCAGACGCAAACCACACCAAATTGCATGATGATGACTAACAGATACCCTGGAATATACGGAACATATTTCTTCAGCAGCCAGTTAACAATGAACATTACAGCATCCGCTGCTATAAAAGACAGGGTCTGGCTGTATACAAGCGCTGCTATCCTATAATAGGAAACCATGAAGGCATCATATACTCTGACAAAGGATGCATAGAGCACCAAAAATATAAATACAATCGCCCAGTTACCACGCCTAAAATAAGGTGCTGCTATGGTGTTTGCATTAAATTTATACCATCCAAAGGCAAATACGCCTGTCATCATAAGGACATTCAATAATTTAACGAATCTTAAGATAACCGTGTCCAGTATTTTTGAATTGTCATCAATACGCTTATCTTCTTTGTTATTATAAAAACTCATTTATATTCATTTTCTCTTCTCAAAGTAAAACTGCGTAACCGCTCGGTATCTTTTTAATATACCATATTTCACCAGATTGCTAAAGACATATACGTACTCACTCACTTTTCAGTATGTAAAATGTTACGATAATCTATCTGGTTACTTCTTTCGAAACCGATTTGTCAAGGCACTTTTCAGCTTATCAGATTGTCTTCCGTCCTTCCTTACCTGTAATTCTTTAATATGTTCTAAATTATCAAGTCTTTCCGTATGCCAATTCTGAATCTTGTCATAGTAATCCAACCTGCCTGTATGCCATTCCTGAATTTCATCATGGTGATCTAACCGTTTTGTATGCCAATCCAGAATTTCATCATGGTGATCTAACCGTTTTGTATGCCAATCCAGAATTTCATCATGGTGATCTAACCGTTTTGTATGCCAATCCAGAATTTTCTGATTTTCATTCTGAACCTGCTCGATTTTGTATTCCAATTCATCAATCTGACGTCTGAGACGCTCCTCTTCAGATACCTGAACTTCCTTTTTTTTATCAAGAGCATTGCTAAGCCAGGTTATTGAGAAATATCGACGGTTCTCCAAAATCTTATTGACTTCTTTATAGTCTATCTTCTTAGAGACAATTTTACAGACGAAATCCTGATTTATATCATTTTCATTAACAACTCTCTCAGAAATGCCAAACTGACTAAGCAAATCATAAATACGAATACTTCCTCGACCTTCGTTAGCAATTGATATAAATTGTTTTTCAAAAATTATTGAGAGGCATGTGCCATGGAAAGAATCAGTAATTACATAATCTGCATCAGCAAAATTTTCTACCCATTCTTCTACGCTGGTATCTCCAATAAGTTCTTCACGTTCATTGAGGTTCAACACATCGTTTCCAAGGTTATAGTTCAAAAAAGCATCTGTAATGATTCGAACTCTTAAGCCGGTATTCTTCTCGACTGCTCTGATGACTTCAAGTTTTTCTTTTGTTACATCTAGCATGTACACGCCGATGAACTGCTCATGCTGTTTTGCCGTCCCGGCTAAATTCTTAAGTATACCCCTATCACAGAGAAATATTGGGTCAAGAACATGCTCAGCATCACAGTCAAACAGTGACTTACAGATATCGACTCCCGACTTCTCGCGAACAGATACTGCATCAAATTCCTTCACCATTAATGCAGTAATTTGGCGTTCATAGTCTGTTCCGTTCCAATATTCGCGACCAAAAGAACTTGCATATGCTATTTTCTTCTTGCTTGGATAAATATAATCAAGAAATGCTACTCTGCCGAATGGTTCATACAAATCATGATGCCAGATCTGATCAGATCCGACCATAAAAGTATCGCTCCAATCATTAATTCTTCGCATATCTGTCTTGGTTGCAGGAACATAGGTGTAATAAGTCGGATATGGGTTGTCTCTAAACAACACCGGTTTTTCATTTGGTCCCCAGGATGCTTCTTTAGGTCTTTCTACCAGCAAAACCTCTTTCCCCATGTTGGTCAAAATATGATAGAGAGCAAAGTACGTCAGCTCAGAACCATAGTTCTTCTCTGACCAATTTCCCCAAAGGATTACATCAAAGTACGGATGGAGACATCTATGAACAGCTTCGTTAAAACCAAACCTTTTCTGAATGTTATAGAACCTATCTCTCGCAGAATTAGCAGGATAGTATTCGGGTCTGTTTTTCTTCATGGTTGAAAATGGAAGCTTCTGGATAATTTTGATGTCTTCACTCAGATTTACATTTTGCTGGACTCCATTCCTTACCTGATCATCCGAACTAATACTCTGCTGTTCATTTGTACATTGTAGGCCAACACTATCCGTAGTCTCATTACTAGACTGGTTATCTCTCTTTTCATCAATAAAGAGGCTGACAGACGCAGTAATCTTCTCAAACAGCTTTTTTCCTTTTTCATTATTTACTAATACGCAACTTGTACCAAAATGATCATCCAGTTCCGGATTTGATTCATTAATCCACCAATAATCTGCAATGGTCAGATCTCCCTGTCTGGGATTTCCTGCAAATTCACATTCTTCGCATACTTTTCTTGTAGTAAGATGTGAGTGATATGCCAGTTGATAACAGTCATTTGAGTTATCAAGCGTTTTTACATGTCCATTGTTAAATAAAACCGTTGCTGCATCAGCGACCCATCCACGTTGCTTGGTCCTGAATGTATAACTCTCAATTTCATTTTTACAAAAATTATTATTCAGATAACTTTCAAAAATAGAATTTCCAGGAGCATGACCACAGTATAAATCGACAAAAAATATATGTTCATAATTACTACTGTGTTCTGGAAGTGAAAAGCATTTCCTCATACCAGCAATTTGGCAGGGTGTACCTATAATAAGAATTGGTCCCTCTGATGCTACCTTCTCGATTTCTACATAAATCTCTTCACAATCAGCTTGAACATATTTTGAATGTCTCAACAAATCCAGTTCTGCTTCATGCTTTATTACCACATGATGAGCATGCATATCCTTATCGAAGCTCACGCCACAGACCGCACCGCCCATGGAAAATATTACTTTCGCAAGGAGTGTAAATGCTCCGCCGGATGTACTTCTGTTTCTGATTTTATCGGAAGCGATTACAGCATAACATTCTGGAATAGCTGCATTTTTATTATCTATCTTATTGCATACAGGGCAAACTTCTCTGCATTTATTACAGCTTATACACTTTTCTGTATCGTAAAAGGATGTTATTCCATAATACTCTTCTTCCGAAATTTTCAGTTGAATTGCATTGCTGGGGCACACTTGTTTACATGAAGCACATCCTGTACATTTATTTTTTTTGATAAGATTCTTTAACATAGGTATTACCAACTCTTTCTGTCAAATATTATTAGTGAACTAATGATTTTCAACAGTGATCTGCTAAATAAATTAAGTTATCCAGATGGAAATCACCCTGCTGGTTTTAACTAACTTATATCGTCGAAGAGCAGGTGCTGTTCTCTGCGCCTGCTCTTCTCTTTTAATTTTTATATTACTTGCTTCGATTGCCAAGTTCTTTCTTCTTCGATTTACTTGCCAGTATGCCTGTCCCCTTGGCTCTTTATTCCGCCGAATTTTCCTGCTGTACCGGGTTGGTGACAACACCGTTGGCCCCATAAGTCGTGGCTGAGGATGCTGATGATGTTCCGCTGGAACTGCTGCCGGAATTTGGCTGCACTGTTCCGCCCCCGGCTGTCCCGGGTGTCTCGCTTGCTCCGGGTGTTGTCGTGCCGCCACTTGCCGCAGGATCTGTCGTGCTGACGTTTTCGGTTCCGGTTTCTGCTGCGGCTCCGCTGTATTCAGCAACTGCTGTTTCACCGTTCTGTGCCCCGGTGTTTGACGTATTGGCTGCATTAGCAGTATTGCCTGCGCTGGCATTGTTGGCTCCACCGGCATTTCCTGTATTAGCTCCACCGGCGTTTGCTGCATTGCCGCCGTTTGCGGTATTCTGGCCTGCTGCGGGTGTTCTGGTCTGAGTCGATTCGGATGTTCTGGTGCCTGCGGCAGTTTTAGTCGTGTTTGCCGAATTCATTGTTTCGGTTTCTTTGACCGATGACTCTCTTTCGGAGTCATCTGCCTGATCTGTCGTGTACTCACCGCTGTCCTTGGAATCTTCATCAATGGCAGTATCATAGATATAATGTTTGAGCATGGAACTGTTGTAGGTCAGGTTAGGTACCAGACAGGACATGCCGCGGATAACCTCGCTGTCCCAGGAACCATCGACCGGAATCCGGTAATCATCAATCGTGCTCATATCTTCCGTTACGATTGTTTTTACATAGGAAAGGATTTCCTTGTCATCCATATCCGTGCTGAGATAGGGGAAGATCTTGTCGCAGAGCTCGAGAATCTTGCCCAGGTCTTTCTCTTCCATGACCTTCTTGAAGGCGGTCATGATGACGGTACGCTGACGCTGGGTCCTCTCCCAGTCGGAGTTGCCGACGTAACGGATTCTGGAGTAGGCAAGGACCTGGGAAGGCGTCATCTCGTTCATGCCTTCGTGCAGGGTCCAGTCCTGATCGAACTGCCACTCGTCGTCAGATGTGCCGTAATAGTTATGAGAGTTGATATACTCCGCTTCTTCCGCGTTCAGCTCGATGTTGAGGTTGCCGACGACGGTCATGGCTTCGATGAAGCCGTCCAGGTTGACCTCTACGTTGCCGTCAATGGGAACACCGAAGTTCTTCTCTATGGTCTCGTCCAGAAGCTCCATGCCTCCGAATGCATAGGAGGCGTTAATCTTATTTGCAGAGTATCCCGGGATGTTGACGTACATATCACGCATCAGGGAGGAAAGGATGACCTTGTGATTCTTGGTATTGATGCTGCAGATGATCATGGTATCCGACCTTGCACGGGACTTCTCGTCCGAGCGCTGGTCCTGGCCAATCAGGAGGATGTTCTTGACATCATTGTCCTTCATGAGCTCGATATCCGAGGTATCCAGGTCAATATCCGAAGCGTCGATGGTATCTGCCTCGCTGGTATCCTTCTCGAAGGTCTCGTCGGAAACAGAAACCCAGGGCAGGGTCTCATTGACACGGCCAATCTTGCCCAGCATAGCCTGGACATAGAGAATGGCACCGAGGCCAATGGCAACGACAAGGAGCACGACAAAGACGGCAATCTTGACCACCAGTCTCTTCTTGCCTGCTTTTTTTCGATTCATTTCTTCCCGGGTCAGGGGAGAACGGTCTGCGTCCGACATTCTGCGGTCACGGTCGTAGGACTCCCTGCCATAGCGGCGGTCAATCTGACGGTCGATTTCATCATGATCGGCAAAGTCCCGTTGGGAACGAGCGCGTGTCTTTCTTCCATAGAGATCGGCGTCCGTACGGTCCGTGGTCTTTGCCCGGCGGCGATTCTCGATATCCTTGGCATCACGGTATACGCGTCCCCGGTCGTCACGACTGCGGGTATCACGATCATAACTGTCGCTGCTATGACTGTCACGATCATAGTCGTCACGGCTGTACCTGCGGTCTCTATCCTCTTCGTATCTGTCGTCCCGGTCTCTCTTTTGCCGGTTGAAAATACCCATGTCTTTGTATCCTCGTCCTTTTTGCTGTTTGCTTATAGAACAAAAAGTTCTGTCTTTTGGATGAAGGCTCCTTTTTTATATTTTTTACAGGCAAATAGATTTGAAAAGCCCATAGTGCAAGAGCATATAAAAGCTTGTGTATCTTAGCATTTATGGGCTGAAAATGCAAGAAAATGACCGTTTTTCAGCACTTTTTCGGCACTTTCAGCATTTTCGCCCTGTCGCGGAGGCGCTTCTTGTGGAAGTTCCTGTCAAAGTTCTGGTGAAAAGGTTCATGCAGCTGGCAGAGAGCATAGAGCATGACGCAGAGGTCAGCGGTGCTGACATAGTTGTCGTTGGAGATGTTGTCGTCGGCGTGCCTAACGTGACAGGCGCGCTAGCGATTGCTAACGCGCCTGTTGTTTTACTTGGTGATAAATTCCTGCAGATATTTGCTGTTGGCTTCGAGGTCTGCATAGAGGACGTCCATGCCGTTTATGATCTCGCCTGTATAGGTCTCTTCCTGAGGGATACGGGTGCTCTGCACGTCGGTCATGTCGTTCTGGACGATGGTCTTGACGTAGCCGAGGAATTCTGCGTTGTCCATATCCGTCGTGAAGTATGGGAATACTTTGTTTGCCAGGGAGAGCATTTGCTTGAGGCTGCCGCCTTTGATTTTCTCAAATGCTGCCATGAGGACTTTTCTCTGGCGTTCGGTCCTCTCGTAGTCGGAGTTGCCTACGTAGCGGATCCTGGAATAGGCAAGGACCTGGGAAGGCGTCATGGTGTTCATTCCTTCGTGCAGGGTCCAGTCCTGATCGAACTGCCACTGGTCTTCTGTGGATCCGTAGTAGTTGTGGCTGTTGATGTACTGGGCTTCTTCTGCGGTCAGCTGCAGGTTCAGATCTCCGATGGTGGTCATGGTCTCCATGAAGCCCTCGAAATCAACGACCATGTTGGCGTCGATTGTGATGCCGAAGTTCTTTTTTATGGTTTCATCCAGAAGCTCCATGCCGCCGAAAAAGTAAGCGGCATTAAGCTTATTGTTGGAATAACCTGGGATTTCGACGTACATGTCCCGCATGAGGGACGTCAGGTAAATCTCGTTGGTTTCGGTGTTGAGGCTGCAGAGAATCATGGTATCAGACCGCGCCCGTGACTGTTCCTCATCCGCACGCAGGTCCTGACCGATCAGGAGGATGTTTTTGATATCATGGTCTTTCATTGCTACGATGTCATCCAGATCCAGGTCTGTATCACTGATGGTGTCCGCGGCATCCGTATCACGGTCAAAGGTCTCGTGAGCCGCATCGATGATATCCTGAGGACTTCTGGCTACACGGTTCATTTTTGACAGGGTGTGGCTGATCATCAGGGCAAAAACAAGCAGGACCGTAAGCAAGGCAAGAACAATGAACATGATGATCAGCTTGATCTTGGAGCGCCGGCTCATTCGGCGGCGGGAAGTGCTGACATGCAAATTTCTTCTGTGAGAGTCCCTGCTCTGCGCGGTGCTTCGGCTTCCCTGTCTGTGCCCTTCCTCGTGCCTGTCACTCTGCACGCTGAAATATTCCAGGTCATCCAGGCTTTTATTATTTCCGGTCGCGGACATGATCCTGAGTCGGTCCGATGCAGAAATCTCGTCTGTATCAAACAGGGAGGATTCGTCCTCTGACCTATCGTCGAATCCGTTCGGATTCTCCGTCCTATCGCTCATATTTTTTACCCCTTATGATTGGCAGGCGGCAAATTCGCGCCCTCATGTGCCTGTGAATATGCGGCGCACAGGCGTTTTTGCTCTCCCATGGCTCGGTTTTACAGCACTTTTGCTGCTTTTGTCTTGATTCTTTGCAGAGCATTGTCGATGGATTTGGGGCTTTTGCCCATTTGGGCTGCTATCCTGTGATAGTCCATGCCCGTGAGGTAAAGTTCCAGGACTTTTTTCTCCATGGGACTTAAGACCTTAAGGACTTTTTGGCGGACATTCTCTGCTGTTTCCTGATCGATGAGGATTTCTTCCGGGCTGTCCGCACTGCCCATCCGGTTCAAGACCTGGTCTGCCTGCTGATTTTCTTCCAGTTCGTTCAATGAAATGGATTCGTTGAGCGGCCGGTGCTTTGTGCGTCTGGACGTCATGATGGCGCTGTAGAGCTGCCGTGAAATCAAGACCTCCGCGTAATGATGAAAGGAGGCTTCCCGGTCTTTGTCAAATGTCTGGATTGCCTTGAAGAGGCCGACCATGCCCTCCTGGAGCAGGTCGTCGCGGTCTCCGCCTACCAGATAGAGCCGGCGGGCAAGAATGCGGACGGTCGGCTTATAGCGTTCGATGATTTTTTCAGCAGCACTGCTATCGCCGGACTGGTAAGCAAGGGCAAGTTCTTCATCTGTCACTTTGTCCATCTCCTGTATTCCTTCATACTCTAACAGTGCTGCCGTTCTCTGACCGGCACCGCCTGCCAGCTAAAGGGACAGGCTGCATAAAGTGACTGTCCCTTTGACTGGTTATTCCGATCCTTTGCCTGTGAATACGGCTCCTATGGTCTTGACCAGGATTTTGAAGTCGAGGCCCATGCTCCAGTTGTCGATGTATTCGCAGTCCAGGCGAACGACTTCTTCGAAGTCGGTGATTTCTGATCTTCCGCTGACCTGCCACATGCCGGTGATGCCGGGTTTCATGGACAGGCGGCGCTTGTGGTAGTCCCGGTATTTCTGGAATTCGGCTACCGTCGGCGGTCTGGTTCCGACCAGACTCATGTCGCCTTTGAGAACATTGAAAAACTGGGGGAATTCGTCCAAGCTGGTCTTGCGGATGAATTTGCCTACCCTGGTGATGCGGGGGTCTTCCTTCATCTTGAACATGAGGCCGTTGTTCATCTCGTTCTGCTTCATGAGTTCCGCCTTGCGCGCTTCCGCGTCCTTGTACATGGAGCGGAATTTATACATTTTGAACTTGCGTCCATTCTGGCCTACCCGTTCCTGGCTGAAAAAAACCGGACCCGGGGAGTCTATTTTTATTGCGATTCCCAGAATGACCGTGAGGATTACGGCAATGACGCTTCCTACGAGTCCGCCGATGACGTCCAGGACCCGCTTGGCAAAAAGTCCGCTGATGCTCATTTCATGCGGCGCGAAGGCTATGAGCGGTACCAGGCTTCCTTCTGCTACCTCGGCCGCTGTTGTCTCGTTTATTGCCCTGCCGCCTTCTTCGGTCATGAAGGAGAAGTGCTCGCGGACGCGCGGAAGGTATCTCTGATTGCGGTCACGCAGGACTTTGGACAGGCGCTGCATGCTGGGGACGTTGGCATAGACCGGGATACCCATTTTTGTAAAAATAAGGATCAGCTGCTGCACCCAGTCGGTTTCCGTGTCATCGGAGAAGATGAAGATTTCGTCCAGCGGGCTCTTCTGCGCCCACTGACGCAGGGTATTGGCACCGGCTATGACCGGAACATGGTCGATATATTCCAGGTTTTTATTGACCGCAAGGCGGTCGTCCTCCATGGAAATCTTATTGTAATTGATGCCGTGCACGTCCTCGTCTGTCAGGGCTATGGCTACGACGCGGCGGGACCAGTCTCCCTTGATCATGGAAACGGCCTTGGCTGCGTATGCCCTGTTTGTTACGACGCCTACGAAGGTGGCATAACTGGTCTGATAGTATTTGCGGATGACGATCTGCTGCACCACATAGAGCAGGATCCAGAGCAAAATAAAGTGAAAAGCAAGGGTAAAGCCAAAGTAGTAACGGGACCTGGATATATCATTTCGCTGCATTAGAAGGACGATAGCCCAGATGCCGCCCAGGAACATGGTTCCCCTAAAAGAAATCCAGAAGTAATGCGCGGCCGAATACTCGCCGAAGCTGTAACGCCTACGGGAAAGTCCCAGCACAATGGCGAGTGCCTCCGAAAGGAGGATCGGGAGCAGGACGTCGAAGAAGAAATCGCTCTTTATAAAGGCATCGGACAGCTTGTGAAAAGCTGCTGCCGCCGGTTCCGCGAGCAGTCCTGCAAGAAGTGCGGAAACGATATATACAAATATAGTGATGATAAATTCAAGTCTGCGTTTTTTCATGAACTGTTTTTATCTATACCTGTTGGCATAGCATACACGATCCTTCGACTGTACGTTTCTGCCCGTTTATTTTCTCAATCTTTATTACCGTTCTCCTGGTTTATCTATTTTATGCCTTATTATTTCGCATAAAAAGCTCACGGTTTCAGGTCGCCAAACCCAGCAGTCGGCCGTGTCGCACGTAATCTAACCGGCGTTTACCGGCTCATAACGGTTTCAAAAATCTCCCGGTTAAATCTCAGAATCTGACGTGCGTCTTCTCCGAGTCTGTTTTTTTCCAGGACCAGGAGGCCGTCTGCCATGTTGGGGCGGCGGGTGTCGACGTTATGGGAATCGGTCCCAAGGACCTGGGTCAGTCCTTCTTTTACCATGCGGATTCCTCTTTTTCTGGTCGGGCGCCTCAGAAGGCAGCCGGCGTTCATCTGAACGATGACATCCAGCTCCAGCAGTTCTTCTATGCTTTCTCCGGACGTGTATTCGAAAAAGCGCTCCAGATGGGCGATGATAACCTTGAGGTGCCTGACGTTGACCAGGGTGCGGAGTTCCCGGATGACGCTGGGCGTCCACTGCCGGAAGGGCATCTCGATCAAAATATAGGAAGACATACCTGACTTGTCTGCTCTTGTGCCAGGCGTGCTGCTCTTACTCGCAGCGGGATTTTGAAAGCAGAGCCTGGTCAGGTCCGGGTCTGAGGAAATTCCCTGATAATAGGCAACTTCCGCTCCTAAGCCAATCCGATCCGAAAAATACGGAAGTTCCTGCTTTACGGCTTCGCGGAATGCCGTGAATGCTTCGCTTCTTCTGGCAAGGAAGCTTTCAATGCTCTCTTCCCGATAGTAATGCGACGTTGCGACAAGACCTCTGCAGCCCTGCATCTGCATTTCCCGCAGCATGGCAAGGGAAGTTTCCACATCCGGCGAACCGTCATCCATGCCGGGAAGGATGTGGCAGTGGAGGTCGTAATATTCTGAAGGTAAGTTGTTTTTTGATGAGAAAAATGCCATTTTTTACTCGAATCGCTTGATTTATTCCTATACGATAGATTTACCCAGCTACGATCAATATATCCGTATGGGGGGGTTATTTATCGCTGCGCAGCTATATTAAATCTATCAACATGGATGCGTACTGTAATTTAAAATTAAGTTTTTGTTTATAAAATTAACCTTTTATTATTTGTAGTAATAATATCCTGACTTTTTGTAGTAGTGGCTGCCCTGGCCGGCCTTGTCATTGTAGAGGAATCTGATGCTTGCGTTACAGTTTGCTCTATTATTGTTGCGGTCAGTTAAATCGGTTCCTGGTGCGTTTCGGTTTTTGAGAGACCGGTCAGGCTGTGGTTTAACCTGCCAGCCAAAGGAGCTGGTCTCGTCTATCGACTCGGGTCTTAAACCTGCCAAAAGGACAGGCTGCATAAAGTACCTGTCACTTTTTGACCTACTCTGTCTGGATTCTCTGGCGGACGGCTTCGTAGCAGAGGATTCCTGCTGCGACGGATGCGTTGAGGGAGTCGATGTCGCCTTTCATGGGGATGGTGACGTGGAAGTCACATTTCTCGCTGACCAGGCGGCTGACGCCTTCGCCTTCGTTGCCGATGACAATGCCAAGGGGGCCTTTGAGGTCTGCCTGGTACATGGATGTGCCGTCCATGTCCGCGCAGGCGAACCAGATGCCTTTTTCTTTTAACTGATCTATGGTGTTGGCCAGATTTGTGACTTTTGCTACCGGCGTGTAGTTGATTGCGCCGGCGGATGCTTTGGCCACGACGGCGGTGAGTCCGACCGCTCTGTGCTTGGGAATGATGATGCCGTGTACGCCTGCCTGATTTGCCGTACGGATGATGGCGCCCAGGTTGTGGGGATCTTCAATGCCGTCAAGAAGGAGGAGGAAGGGTTTTTCCCCTTTCTCTTCTGCTTTAGCCAGGATATCTTCTACGGTCGCATATTCATAAGAAGCGACGATGGCGATGACGCCCTGGTGGCTGCCGGTCTGGGACATCTGGTTGAGGCGTTCCTTGGGAACGTAGCTGATGATGGAGCCGGCTTTTCTGGCTTCGCGGGCTATGGTCATGATCATGCCGTCGTGAAGACCGGTCTGCAGGTAGACCTTGTCCACGGTCCTGCCGGAGCGGAAGGCTTCAAGGACGGCGTTGCGGCCCTCCAGGCGGTTTTCGTTTTCACCGCTGCGAAAGTCACTTCTATGGTCATTTCTGCCACGGGAACCATCCCCATGGCGAGTTCTGTCAAATCGATTTTCGGATGAGTTCGACCGCACGGCTGATTTCTCCTTTCAAAAACAGGTAGCCCATGACGGCTTCGAAGCCGGTGGCGCGCCTGTAGTCTACGATGCTGGCGTTTTTTGCTTTCGTGTAGGATTTCGCATTTCGACCCCGGTGATAGACTTCCTGTTCCGCATCGGTCAGCATGGGTTCCAGGATGCCGATCATTTCGGACTGCTTCTCTGCTTTTACGAGTGCGGATGCTGCGCGGTGCAGCTTATTGACGGACCGGTCTGCCTGGCGGACCAGGACGGTGCGGACGATGATCTCGTAAAAGGCGTCTCCTATATAAGCCAGTGTAAGCGGCGAAACCTGTTCCTCCGCTTTTTTTTCGAAGGGACCGAAGTTTTCTTCCAGCATGGCCATGATGGAAGAAAAATCCTGTCCCTGTTCTGTTATCTCTGTATCTTCTGCCATTTCATTCAATCTGAGGTTTTGTTTTTGCCTTTTGTTTTTAGCTGCTGTCAGTCTTAAAGCGCTTTCGCTGCTGTTATATCCGGACTTGAATCCTGCTGTCAGGCCTTGTGCCACTTGACTCCTTCGCGAGTGTCTTCGAGGACGATGCCTTCTGCCAGAAGCTCATCACGGATGGCATCTGCTTTTGCGAAGTTTCTGGCTTTTCTGGCCGCCTGGCGCTCGGCGATTTTTGCTTCTACCTTTGCGTCAAGGCTTTCTTCTTCCTTCTCGGACTTGAGGCCCAGGATGCCACAGAGCTCGGACAGTTCTTTGCGGACTGCGGATACGAAAGCATTGGAACTGGTATCTTTTACCTCAACATTTGCAAATTTGACCAGATCGAAAATGGCTGCTTCCGCATCTGCCGTATTGAGGTCGTCGTCCATTCCTTCTTCGAATTTCTGACGGAACTGCTTCATTTCCTCCAGCTTCGCCTGCTCTTCCGGTGTCAGCTTTGTCTGCTCTTCCAAAGAAAGGGCGGCTGCTGTTTTTTCATCTAAGTCCCGAAGGCGGTTGCCGCAGGTGGTGATTCGCTCGAGCGCGGCTTTGGAGGAGTCCATGATGTCGACGCTGTAGTTGAGCGGACTTCTGTAGTGAGCGGACAGCATGAAGAAGCGCAGGACCTGGGGATCGTAAGCCTTGCAGATGTCGCGGACGGTCTTGAAGTTGCCCAGGGACTTGCTCATCTTGCGGTTATCGATATTGAGGAAGGCGTTGTGGAGCCAGTATCTGGCGAAGGGAACGCCGTTGCAGCATTCGGACTGGGCGATTTCGTTCTCATGATGCGGGAAGACCAGGTCCTCGCCGCCGGCGTGGATATCGATTTCGTCGCCGAGGTAGTGCTTGGCCATGACAGAGCACTCGATGTGCCAGCCCGGACGGCCCTGTCCCCACGGAGATTCCCAATAAGGCTCGCCTTCTTTTTTGGGCTTCCAGAGAACGAAATCAAGCGGATCTTCCTTCTGCTCCTCGCCGCTGACCTTGAGGTCACGGAAGCCGGAGCGGAGGTCGTCCAGGTTCTTGTGGGAAAGCTTGCCGTATTCTTTGTCTTTTCTGGTGCGGAAATAGACGGTGCCGTTGATCTCGTAGGCAAAGCCCTTGTCGATCAGGGTCTGGATCATGTCAATCATGCCCGGGATTTCCTGGGTAGCCTGGGGATGGGTGGTAGCCGGACGGACATTCATAGCTTCCATATCAATCTTGCACTCTTTGATATAGCGGTTTGCGATTTCTTCCGCCGTGGTGCCCTCTTCGATGGCTTCCTTGATGATTTTGTCGTCAACGTCCGTGAAATTGGACACATAGTTGACTTCATAGCCCTTATATTCCAGATAGCGCCTGCAGGTATCGAAGGTGATCATGGGACGCGCGTTTCCAATGTGAATGAAATTGTAAACGGTCGGTCCGCATACGTACATGGAAACCTTGCCCGGAACAAGGGGCTTGAACTCCTGAATGGTTTTTGTCATGGTGTTGTAAAATTTAATCATTTGAATCCCTCGGTTCTTTTCTATCCTGTAAAGGAACACCTGTTAAAATGTTTATAGCTGCGATTGTGTCAGGTGGCAAAGTGACAGGCACTTTGGCTCTTTATGAAAGCTGTCCCTTTGGCTGGTTTGTCTTCCGCATGATGCAATTTGCGCAGCCGCCGGCATTTGTGACATCGGCAGCGCTTTCTTCTACCCGCGAGATGCAGGCGACGGCCTGGGCGGCTATGCCCAGACCGCTGCCGGTGAAGCCCATGCCTTCTTCTGTCGTGGCTTTGACGTTGACCTGGTCGACGTCCAGCCCCAGCGCTTCTGCAACCTGTTCAGTCATCCGGTTGATGTAGGGTCTGAGTTTTGGCGCCTGACAGATAATTGTACAATCAATGTTCTCAATGATGTAAAGTTTGTCTGCCAGCATTTCGCCGACCTTTTTCAACAGCTCTATGCTGGATGCCCCTTCGTAGGCCGGATCATTGTCTGGGAAGTGATATCCGATATCCTTCAGGGCAGCTGCCCCAAGCAGGGCGTCCATGATGGCATGGAGGGCGACGTCTGCATCGGAATGGCCCAGAAGGCCTTTTTCATATGGTATGTCCACACCGCAGAGGATCAGTTTCCTCCCCGCAACCAGCTTGTGGACGTCATATCCTGTTCCTACTCTCAAAATATTTTTTTCTCCTCGTATTTTTACATCAGCTGAACCCGAAATAGCGGTTTGCGATCCGGTAGCCGTAATCCATGACCTTCTTCCCGGCCTTCTGTCCCGGAATGTGGGTAAATGCTCCCATAACGCCCCAGCGAATGACAAGATAAGCGGTCAAGTCTGCCTTTTTCAAGGCGTCCCAGATTGCTTTCGTGCGATCCATAGCATCAGGCAGATTGGACATCCGCATCAGAACGCTGGTAATAACCGTAATGATCTGAAGGTCGTGGATCATAAAATCCCGCTGCCTTCCTTCCATCTTCTGGAGCCTGTTCTTCGCCCAGTAGTCGATCATGAGGTAGTTGACCTTTTCCTGCTGATCAATTCTGCCGATCATGACTTCCTCGTTTACCGACTGGTCGGAACGGCCGATGAAATAACGGTAAAAATTGACGTTCAGATAGTACATCTTCTTAACTTTAACGAAAGGTTCGTAAGCATAGATGTTGTCCACGTAGAATGTGTGTTCCGGAAGCTGCAGGTCGACTTCCCTGAGGAGTGCTGTCCGGTATATGATGGAATGCATGAGGACGTAATGGGCAAAATCAATATGCTTCATGTCCTTCCATCCAAAAACCTTCTCCTCCGGCATATAACGCGCGTACCGCATGATGCGCTTGCGTTTGGCCCCCTGCTTCTCATATACATAATTGCTGAAAAGGCAGTCAATCTGGTCGCTGCCATGTGTGATATTCCTTAAAGTCTCCAGAATTTTATCATAAGCCTGCTGGTCTACCCAGTCGTCGCTGTCCACGACCTTGAAGTAGATGCCGGTCGCATTTGCGATTCCGGTATTGACCGCTCCACCATGTCCTTTGTTCTCCTGGTGGATAGCCCGGACAATGTGAGGATAGCGCCTCTGATAGTCGTCTGCGATTTTTGCAGTGCTGTCCTTTGTCGATCCGTCGTCTACAATCAGGATTTCCACATCTTCCCCGCCGTAAAGCAGGGAATCGATGCATTTGCTCATATAACTTTCGGAATTATAGCAAGGTACGGTAATAGTCAGTAATTTCATAATGATTCATTCTCCGGTTCCCGCCGGCTGAGCAGCTTCAGATAAGCCGCATAAGCTGAAGGAATGGGATATTTCTCCTTTATTTCTTGCAAGTTGTAAAAAAACCATTCGTTTTGCTCTGTCGATTCCGCTTTATCATCAGCCGTTTTATCTATCGGCGTCTTATCTTTCACGGTTATATCTTTCCGTGCCTTATTCTCAGCTACCTTATCCGCCGTTTTCCTATCAGTCGTCTCCATCTCAAACGGTGCCAGGCGGATTTCGTAAGCCGTCATATGCCATTCAATATGTGAAAAAATGTGCTTTGCCGGAGGCAGCTTCTCTATATGAAGAGGCACAGCCCCATGCTCCTCGCAGATCTTTATCGCCGCATCTTCCGTCAGCTTTCCTTCCAGATTCGGAAACTGGTAAAAACCGGCAAGCAGTCCTTCTTCCGGTCTCTTCTCGATTGCATAAAGAGGTGCGTCCGCATCCTGGTTCCTGACGATCAGAATGGTTCTGTCCTCTATCCTTCTTTGCTTTGTGCCGCTCTTGACCGGATAGTCAAAAATCTTATCCGCTTTTCTGGCTTTGCAGAAGTCCCCAAGAGGACAGCGATCGCACTCCGGCGCACCATTTGGGAGGCAGACGGTCGCTCCTAAATCCATGAGGGCCTGATTGAGCTTACCCGGAGCAAGCAGCTTGTCGTCTGACACACGCAGGCTCTTTGAAACAGCCGGACTGTTCCTTTCTGCCTTAGCTTTGTTCCTTTCTTTCTTAGCTTGACAAGTGTTCAGGATTCTTTCCCACTCGGAACCTACAGCTTTTCGAGTTGCTGCTTTTGCAATATCCCGGTTATCCATGCGAAGTCTGGCGAGGATTCGCAAAGCATTGCCATCAATGGCACTGACTGCATGCCCAAAGGCAATGGACGAGATGGCTCCTGCAGTATAGTCGCCTATTCCGGGAAGTCTCTGCAATTCCTCCTTTGAATCCGGAAGTCTGCCGCCATATTCTTCACATAGAAGCAGGGCACACTTCTGCATGTTGCGGACCCGGTTGTAATAGCCAAGTCCTTCCCAGAGCTTGAGCAGTTTCTCTTCCGGGCATTGTGCCAGAGACGCGACTGTGGGTAATTCTGTCAGAAATCTCTGGTAGTAGCCCAAAACCGCTTCTACTCTCGTCTGCTGCAGCATGATTTCCGATACCCAAACATGATAGGGTGTCGGTTCTTCCCGCCATGGCAGGATTCTTCTGTTTTCTTCATACCAGATACCGAGCGCTGCCGCCAGATCAGGTATCGGTAAAATGGGTGCACTTTTGCTCATACCTTTGCATCATAGCAAAAAAGCCGACGTTTGAAAATATGTTCATTCTTTTTCGGCAGGCGTACTGAAAAAAATGCACTTCATAACAATACCGCCGGTCGGAAGTCGACTGGCGGTATCGTTCTTGTGCTGTTACTGAAGTTTTTTCTTCCGGTCGAATCCGTACACGACTGTTAGAAGTACGGTCATGAATACAGCGACAAGATAAATCACCATTCTTCCGCTGCCTCCCGTATAGAGTACAATCTTGCCATGATCCGATACGGTCACCCAGGAATACCCCTTGTTATCCTTATGAATATTACGGAAGGTATCTCCTTCAATCGTAACCTTGGTTACATGCCCTTTCTCAACGGTCACGTCAAAGGGCGCCTTCATCAGCTGCAGGCCTTTTGGCGCTTCGATTTCCGTTATGCGATATTCGCCGTCGACCAGGTTGACAAACCTTGCAACGCCATCTGCACCGGTCTTTGCAGTGTAGACGCTGTCAAATGGGACTTGCGGATCTACTGCCCGGTATGCATCTGTAAAGTAAGTGAAGTCCTCCTCTTCCGAAGGATTCTCCTGTTTGAGGATGTAGTCCTCATACTGTCCGGACGCATTCTTCTTCTGAAGCTTGAACCTTGCGCCTGCGTAAGTCTTGTCATGTTCCTCCTCAGACTTCTTCAGAATCCGGATTTCTCCGAGTACCCGGTCGGTCTGAGGCGTATCGTTGATGTCTTTATGTTCTCCGACGACAGCAGTTTTTGATGTCTGTTCTGTGTCGGTGAAGGTATAGCGGAGCTCTTCGAATGCGACAAGGTCTTTGCCGTAGAGTTCCCCCTGTTTCATGGATGTGACCTTCCGGGGATCGAAGGTAATCTCTACCTTGACCGAACCTTTCCCGGTGTCATCCGTGGTGAAATCTGTATGTCCAAAGACCCGCTTGCCATCCGCTTTCAGTTCCGTGCCGTCGTCCTTCGTCATCAGGAAACCGTACATTGTATAGTTCGTATTCGGCATAAGTCCCTGATAGGATACGGTATCTGCGACCGTAATCTCTTTTTCCGGGCTCAGATATTTGACATGCTTGCTGATGTCTCTGCCGTCGTTCGCATCGGTGCGGATCCTGGGAATATAAAGGGTTTGGCTGGCATCCTTGGGGTTCTCATGTCCTGCCGCAAATCCGTCAGCGTAATACTTTGGCGTGGCTTCATAAAGCTTTTCATATACAACCAGCTTGTGGCCTTCCAGGTCCAGCGTGTTGACATTCGTGAAATCCACGTCTACCGTGCCGCTCACGGTCTCATATACGGTATCGTAATTCACACCTGCTGCTTGCCTGGAAGGTGTTGTGAATGCTTTCGTCACGCTTCCTACTGCCTGCCCGGTCGTTACATCCATAAGCGTTCCGATCAGCTTATAGCTGCAATCAGGGAGCAGTCCTTTATAGGCGACCTGATCGGTGATGCTGACCGCTGAGCCTGCGATGACGTGGCGGGAATCATGGATGCCGCCATAATCCGGCGTTTCCCCATCTCCGCCTACGATTTTGACCTCTCCTTTTGCTGTAGTGCCGATTTCTACCGGTGCTTCTTTATGAGTGACCATTTCGCTGCCCGCTCTTCCGGACTGAATAAACCGACTGCACGTATTGGTCCAGGTAACCTTAGCTCCTCCGGGAGCATTGTCATCCTGCTCAATCTTGCCGGAATATATCGTTCTGTCTATTGCATATCCGGCAGGCGCTTTTGATTCATACATCCTGACGCTGCCGAGCGGAACTACTGCTTTCTTATTTTCCATATAGGGGCTTCCACTGACGACAGAACCGGAGTTTGACAGATCGGCATATCCATCTTCCCCTGTTTCAATCACCCACGTTATCAGAGGCTTCCCGCTCCCATTCTGATTATCGTAGAGCTCGATGGTGTACTGCGCTCCTGCGACCGGCTTTCCGCTGCACTCCTTATAGACCTTCACACCTGCCGAGCTGTACCTGGGCGGTTCGTCAGATTCCACAAGAGCCGGATTTTCTGCTGTGTTAGCAGCTGTAACGGTGACCGTATGCACAGTGCTGTCTTTTCTGTATCCCGGCGAAGCCGTCTCCTCCTGTACCTGATAGCTGCCCTGCGGTACTTCTACCGCATTGGTATTTCCGTTCCCATCGGTTGTCACAGTCGTATTGACTCCATTTCCGTTAATCCGATAGACAGCTCCTGCAAGAGAATAGCAGCCGTTGTCTGAAATAAGAGTCGGATTGGAGGACTTCTTCAAGACTTTCAAATAGCCGTTCTCTTCCTCATAAAATTTAATCATGCCATGACCGGTTTGGTAGTCGCCGCGGACTACAGCGGATGTGGCTGAAGTCGACGTTGCGGTATTGTCCAGCCTCGGCTTGTGTGCGTTTACTGCAAAGCCAACGATCATGAATCTGTGCTGCTTGCCGTCTGCCCCGGTCTCAGTGCCTTTCTGCAGGACATGCGCGCGCATGTAGTCCTTTGCTTCCAGACCGTTCGATGCGTCGAGCACCGGGAAGCTCGCCTGGAAGGCCGCACGCAGGTATGCATCCGTCGTATGGGCACATCCAAGACTGAACCATTGGTTAAGTGTATTCCCATTCGCATCCAGTACATGAAAAGCGAGTGTAGGATTCTTATTTCCGTCAATGACGTTTGCATTCTTGAAGTTGACCTGCGCGACGAAATGCTGAGCTCCCGTCATACGCTCGATATGGATGCCATAATAATACGCATTCGGATCACCGGCATGGGCATTAAGGTAGGAATTCTGTCTGCCCAGGGCTTCTGCTCCTGTTATGATCGGATGTCCGATTCCGTCACTCGTCTTACTGTTGTTCGGATCTTCCGCAAGTGCGAAGCTCCATGCCAGACGCTGAAGGGCATCGTTCAGATTCGTATTGTATGCAATTTGGTACCATGGATTCAGTGTCATGTATTCACCGGCTTCCAAAGACGGATGGTATGGCTCCATCTCGCCCATATAAACATGCATGCCGTCGGCTCCTGCCTTGCTGCTGCCGTTTGAAACACTGGTATCCAGATTCAGCGTGAAGATGTCGTTCTCCTTGAATGTGTTGAAAACATCTTTGCTGAGATAGTATCCGCTCGCCTTGATGAGACCGAGCATCCATTCCTTTGTGCGGACCGGATTGTTAATATTTGCCCGGTCGTGTGCGCTCAGCGATGCCGCATGAAAAGCACCGTCCTTCGGGATGACGATACGGGCAGATCTTACCGTTGCCGGATTGGTCTGTATACAAAGAACACCGTCCGCATAGCATGCGCTGTCCTCAGTCAGGCTGACCGGGAAATCGCTGCCGTTGAAGTAGACCTGCACCTTATCCACATCGACCGTATCCTTCCTGTCCGCAACCGGGATAAAGGTATACGGATTAAAAGGCGACTGCCTTACGACCTGCTCTTTTGCTGCTGCCGCTGCTTCGGATCCGTTCTCGACCGTTACATAGGTCTCAGCCTGTGCATCCGTATCAATAGGATAAAGAACCTGCAGCTGAGCCGGCGCATAGTCGGTATCGGCATTGAAATGGAAGTAATCCGCTTTCGGGATTTTAAACTCACCGGTAGCAGTGTCCAGAGTCCCTCCGATCACGGTTCCTGCGTTGCTGCCCCTCGTGAAGGCATAGTCCAGAATGCCATGGATCTTATGGTTAGCGGCATAATTGTCGACGCGTCCTGTAACATATTCTCCATCGTCATGGAGCATGACGACCGATTCGGTCATGGTCAGGAATGCATCCTTCTTTTTCAGAAATACGTCGTCAAGCTTTGTGTTGGTATCGACCTTATTGCTGTCCACGAATGTGGATTTCAACCAGACATAGCCCACTGCATTTTTTTCGTTAAAGGACTGTGAGTAGGTCTTTACTGCCTTGTCGTCATTCGAGAAGTTCTTTTCTTCCACGGCGGCAACGTTCAGACCTTCCAGGAAATCCGCGTCCATGTGCTTATTTCCTCTCTTTCCGGTCACCGGATTGGAACCTTGGCCGATCGGAGTCCCCTTTGCGGAAGGCTCATACTCTGCCCTTGCCCGGGTGAATACTTCCCCGCTTTCTTCTGCCTTCGTTACGGCATGATCAAGGGTCAGGTAACCGGTCATCTTTGCCGCTGCTTCAGACGTGGAATCTGCAGTTACGTAGAAATCGACCGTATCGCCCTTGTTGGAGGAAGCTCTGGCTTTTCCAGCGCTGTCGGCAGAACCGACCACAACCACGCCCGTCATTCTGCCGGGCGTATAGCTGCGGACATCTCCACCGCGGTTGCCTGCTGCTCCGACAAACACGATGCCTTGATCCATGCCCTCGGCGATAATCTGCTCGATGCTGCTGTTGTCCTCAGTTGCTGCAGCATTGAAGCTTAAGTTTACTACTGCAGCTTTCATCTCAATGGCATATTTAATGGCGGCATAGACGGAGGATACGGTGCCGACGCCGTTCTCATCCAGAGCCTTAATCGAGACGATCTTCGCATTCGGGTTGACTGAACTGATCATCCCGACCATCCTGGTGCCATGTCCGTTGTCATCTTCTGCTGCATCGCCCAGCATGGAAACGGCGTCGACAACATTTCCACCCTTTTCCGCGCCGGTATCAATGAGCGCGATAATCCTTTTCCTGCTATCCTTGCTGCTGATCTTGTTTACTGCCTCGGACAGCTCGGACAGGGGGTTGACAGATACGGTCATCGTATCTTCTGTTACATCCGTAATGTCTGCCGGAGCTTCTTCTGTGGATGTTTTCTCTTCTGTGGATGTTTTCTCTTCTGTGGCTGATTCCCCTTCGATGGCTGCTTCCTCTCCTGCGATTTTCTCCTCAAGCCGTTCATTTTTCGTGGATCCGGTAACTGCTGCACTTGAGTCAGAGGATCTTGTCTCAGAAACGGAAGCAATCTCAGAGGGTGCCGATGTCTCCATAGCGGATGGTGCTGTATCCGCCGAAGATGCCATTTCTCCTTCCCCATCGGCGACAGTAATAACAGAAGCATCAATTTCTGCAGCATCGACTTTTCCGGATTTCTGAAGCGCCGCAATCTCCTTCCCGGCTTCTTCCGGAGTATCATATGCCATCAGGTAGATGTTGTCGTAAGATGAGATGATCTTATTTTCGTCCAGGACACTCTTGTCCCCGGTCACAACAAGGGCGCGGGAGCCATCAGGCGCCCCTTCGAGTCCTTCTTCTCCTTCTGTATATTCATGAGGCTCTTCTAACTCTTCCTCCTTTGCCTCATCTTCCTTTTCGTGAGACTCTTCTGCTCCTTCTGCCTTTGCCTCATCTCCCTTTTTACGAGACTCTTCTGCTACTTTTTTCTCTGCCTCATTTTCAAATTCGTCAGGCTCTTCTGCCACTTTTTTCTCTGCCTCATTTTCAAATTCGTCAGGCTCTTCTGCACCTTCTGTCTTTACCTCTTCTTTTTCACGCCCGGATTCACGCATGGATCCGGGCTCTTCAGTATCTTTCGCATTGTCTTCGCTTTGCGATACCTTAACGTCCTTCGTCTTTTCTTCCGCCGCTTTCCCGTTCCTGTCACCATGTTCACCCACAGTATCCTTTGGCGGCTCTTTTTTTGTATCTGCTTCTGCAGATTCGTTTTCTTCTGAAACGTGTGTGGTTTCGGATCCGTTCATGCTCTCCTGTGACGCAGCGCGTGTATTGAAGGCATCTGCTGAGGTTCCTTTTCTTTCTTCCTTGTACTCAATATCATCAGCCGTGCTCCCGGATGTGACCGTTTCAGAAGAGGATGGGAACGCACCTGCGTAAACCGGAACGAAACTGAAGAGCATCATGGCAGCAAGTGTCAGTGATAAAGTTCTGCTTTTTGCTTTCATCAAAATTCACCTCCCTCTTCTTTGTTTTTTTTCTTCCATCTGCCAACGATGAAGAGGCAGATAAGTCCTCCTGCCAAAGCGAAGGCATAAGGCCGGAAATCCATGTCTCCTGTCTGGACCCTCTCGCTGCCTTTTATTCCCTTATTTCGGATGTTCGTAAAGGATGCCGATGCAGTCTCGAATGCTCTGACATGGCCGCTGCCGCCGGTACTGTAGGTCTGATAAGAATCCGTGTCGGCTTCTGTCTCAGTCCATGCATATTCCGTTCCGGACGGAATGCCTTCAACCTTAAGATTCTGTCCGCCCCTGAGACTGATCGTGTCCCCGTCGCCAATGGCGCCGGTAGTGCCGTCCGACTTCTGATAGGAATATTGGATCTTCTGTCCATGAACGTAATCGCTTGTCTCCCGGAGACTCAGAATGAAGTGCCACTCACGGTCCTTCTCTGTGTTATTTCCGACCAGCTCCTTGGATACCTGGATATTCCCAAGCGGCCGGGCTTTCGGCTCTACAGTCCTGTCGTAATTCCAGTACTGAACACCTTTCTCGCTTTCATCCATGAAAGGAAGGGCAATCAAACAAGGTGCAGATACCCAGTGCTGCGGAGCAGGCTCTGTCTCCGCAAGGATATAGAGTCCGAGAGGCACAGCTGAAAACTCCGCTTTTCCCTGCTCATCCGTAGTCTTGCTCACTGTGTAAAAAGGATCACCTGCATGGTCTGATTTTTTATAGAACTCCTGTACGTTCCCCAAGTACGCAAAAGGGTCTGTATCAGTATCTGCTATAATCCTGTCTTTTCCTGCGCTGATTTTTCCTGTATATCCCTCGACCGGATCATATGGGTTTTTTTGTCCGAATGATTCCATCCTGGCCTGTCTGGCTGCTTCCTTTTTTACGACGTCAATAATCTCAACATCTTTGAACAGGGATTTATAAGTACTTCTTACCTTCCCGTTCTTATCCGTTTGCTCCACGCAATCGGCAATCTTGTAAAGCGTAAATTCAGCCCCGCTGATTGGTCTCGTTCCATCCGGATCATCGGAATAATCAACTAGCACGCTGCCTCTCTGCTGCGTATCCCAGACGGCATCCGGCATAACTTCTCCAAAAGCTGGTCTACATCCTGCCGCTGTCAGGAGGCAGGTCAAAAGCGCCAGCAGCGTCCAGGCTCTCTTTTTTCTGCTCATATCTTCTCCTTTTCACGCACATGGACCTGTCCGGTCCCCTGCGTGGTTTCTGTCTCGTTCACTCTTTCTTGTTTTTGCTTTCCTCTGCAGATCTTCACATATCGGACGTATCGGACCATTCCGAGAAAAAAGATCCCTACAGGTGCCAGCAGCCCCAGAAGGAAAAGGATTACCCTGTCACATGGAATTTTTTTCGAAGATATCACGCCGCCTCTGGCACGTTCCTGCCTCTTTGTGCCAGTACGGTGTCCCCTTACCATTAACCTGTGGTCATTAATCCCATAAGGCGTGCAGGTGTACAGAGTCACCAGGTCCTCCCCCTCCTTGATCTGAAGATAAGGATCTTCGTCTTCGGGGATGACTACTTCAATCTGATCGACTGTGTATTCATGAATCTCATCCAGAACGTCGATATAAAAAACGTCTCCCCTCTTCACTTCTCTAAGCCCTGTGAAGAGATCTGCGCTCTTTAGGCCGGTGTGGCCGGCGATCACGGCATGTGTGTTTTTTCCGCCCCATGGCAGGGACGTGCCATAAAGGTGGCCTGCTTCGAAACGGAGGTCGTCTGAGCTTGTCCCGTGTGCAATGGCAAGATGAATGCCTGCGGAAGGGACGCGAACAGACCCCATTACATTAGAAGATGCGTCCATGCAGAGCAGGCTGCGGTAGACATCGTCTGCCATATTCTCGCCCTGATAGGTAAAGGGCTGTTCTTTCTGCCGTTCATAAATAGTCCGGTTATAAGCTTCCGTCTCCGTCTTTGCTTTTTCCAGTTCTGCATCGGTCCGTTTCTCTGCGCCTGCCTGATATCCCCCGATCAAATACTGCTGGAGAATGTCATTATAGGCGTTGAAAATCTGAGGCAGCGTCAGCATCAGGGCTATGGCGCTAAAGCCCAGCCAGAGGGCAATCTTGCGAATACGGTCCTGTATGCTCAAAATATT
Organism: Eubacterium sp.; assembly: GCA_036308545.1. Lineage (GTDB taxonomy): Bacteria > Bacillota > Clostridia > Lachnospirales > Lachnospiraceae > Bilifractor. Next base: position 46,341 of record JAXJVN010000118.1, read on the forward strand.
TTTTTCGCTTTCTTTTTCCTGCGATCAACCGCAGCCGCAAGTACGAGTACTGCAGTTCCGATGCCTGCGGACAGGTAAAGCACTGCAAGCCCGCTGCCGCCGGTACGGAGGGTGATTGCTTTGTAATTGTCGATCTCCATCTGGGCAATCCCTGCATTGTCGCTGCTGATCGTCAGCGCGGCAGCTGTATTTCCTATCGATACGAAGGAACCGTCTGTGGGTTTGCTTCCGGGCTCTTCCTCATCTGATGAAACCAGACGTCCGTCTTTCCAGACATCAGTGCTTCCGTCCACTGCTTCGCCTTCCATGGCCGCCTTCTTCTCTTTCAATTCAATGTTTACGGTATCCTTAAGCAGGTTGTGTCCTTTCTCAGTGCGGATTTCCTTCAGGGTATAAGTGCTGCCTTCCGCATCAAGGCCCTTGACCGCCAGCCTTCCTTCGGAATCAGGATGAAGGACAGTGACGACGGCGGAGCCGTAGTTGTCCACGGATGTGTCAAGAGAGCTGTAGGCTGTGGCCGCATGAAGATCGATGGCATTATCATAGAGATGATAGACACCTTCTTCTTCTTTGACGAACACAAGATGTCCGGTGCCCTTCTGATCGTCATCAGGATCGATGCTGTCACGTCCGGAAGCAGTCAGATAAGTGCCATCTGCAGTGCGGACTCCCTCTGTGACGTTCTTCATATTTGTCTCGTTGTCTGCCGCGGCATCCATGCTGTTCGTTCTGGTAACGACGAAGGAGGCTCTGGTCGGATCCTTCAAGCCGTCTTTCCTGACATCCAGTTCATGCGTGAAGAGGTAGACACGGTTGCCCTTTACGACCTGGTCCTGGTCCGGCCAGAAGATGTCGTTAAATTCCAAAGTCGGCACATTGACGTTAGCATCGAGTTCTGCAAGATCCGTCTTTGTTGAGGACTGCCCGCCGTCCGTATTTGAGGTCGGTCCTATGACTGCGTCCTTATTAACCTTCGCGCTGAAGAATACGACGACCTGGGAATCCTGCTCGATTGCGTTCAGTTTCGCAAGTCCTGCGTCTGTAAGGACGACCTTGAACTTATGGGGGTTAGCCTGTGCGGTCGCTTCTGTGAAAGGCCGTTTGAACGCTGCGTTCTGACCCTTCTCTCCGTCACCTTCCCAGGATTTGAGGACGATATAATCCGTCGCCGGGTCCAGGGTCTCGCCGCCGGAGAAGTCGGAATCCTTTGCCGGAGATGCAATCTTGTTAATGATTTTGACTTTGCTCACGCCGGTGAAGGTCAGACCGTCCGACATCCTGTCACAAATGGCATACTTGTTATAATCCGCCCTCCTGGTCGGTACGTTCTTTGTATCACCGTCCGTATCTGCGGTCGGGTCGAATTCCGGCTGTGGTACGGATGCATCCGACCAGATGACCTGCTCGACAGTATCACCAATCTGGTAGTCCTGGCGGGTATTGAGTGTACGATTCCCGGCCGCTTCATCCGGATTCAGGACGGCTTTGCTGATATTGGTCGTCTGATCTTTCGGATAAACGTCGAAATCATACTGCCAGACCGTTCCCGGCTCATGGACCTTGCCGCCGCCTGCTGCGCTGTCCGTAATGGCAGTGACGTTTGTGGACGGTACAGAAAGCAGGAATGGCAGAGAACGCTGCTTGAGAATAGGCGCCTCCTCTGCCACAGTATCTTCCTCTCTCTCAGAAGCCTCGTCCGTGTCGTTGTCCTTTCCGTCATGCAGGTGGATATCGGTTTCACTGATCAGGTAAAGAGCGAGCGGTACATGGTCTACCTTTGCAATCCCGTTCACATCCGTGTAAGCAAAGTCGCCATTCGTACGGTCCTTGCTGTATGCGGCAGTATTGGTAGAGCTCTCCATGGCGGTCAGGGCAGTCCACTCGCTCAGGGCATAGGAACCGCCCTTATTCTCTATTTCTGAGATGAAAGCTTCCATGGCTGCAGAGGTATAGTATGCTTCTCCATCAATCATGGAAGCTTTTGGTTCGACGCCATAATTCAAACCGATATCTAAGAGTTCCTGGTCAATGTTCTTGAAATATGTGCCGACGCCGCTGTAGGGATCGTTCTCGTCATCGCCATCAGTCGTGTCATTTTTATCCCCATTGCGGGAGTTCTGTCCTGCCACAGATACAATGTCTGCAGCCTTCTTATAGGAATAACCTACGCCCTTGACTGCAAGAGCAGTGGTATACTCGTCACCGTCAAATTTCTCGTTGTCACGATCGTCGGTCCTGACATTTCCGCTGCCATCGGTGACAGGATTTCCGTCTGCATCCTTGAGTCTGCGGTCGTCACTCTGGGCGCCCTCCAGCACAGTGTTGCCATTTGACCTGCCGTTTTTTGAACCGCGGAACGTGGTGCTCGCGGTGCCGTCTGCCTGTTTGCCTCTGAACTGCTCTTCGTCCAGTGCTGCCGCCGGAGACGAGACGTCCATCCTGTCACCGTTCCCATCGTTCTCTGTCCTATTGGCCAGTCCATCGTCACGGACCAGCTTGCCGTCATTCTCGATGATTTTGTGCACGGTGATAGAGCCGGTCGCGTCCTTGTCGATGACGGAATCAGAATAATGTACGCCATTCGCTTCATTCACTTTTGCAAATGCAGGAGCAGCTCCAGTTCCTGCCGCGAGCAAAGCTGCCGCGATTACCGCGGCTTGTCTGAGTTTTTTGTTCATGTTTGCTTCTCCCTTTTCTATAAAGTAGTCTTGCCGGCAAGGACACCGGTCTTTATGCTCCGGCTGCCTCGATGGCTTTGAGTCTTGCCTGTGCAAGTCCAAGCTCTTCCCTTGCCTGCTCCAGTCTTGCTTTTCTCTGCTTTACAAGCGTGTCTGCCGCATCCTTGTCGGTTCGGGCTTTCTTTTCGGTATTTTCTGCTTCTTTTCTTGCAGCTGCTGCACTATCGTATGCAGTCTTTTTTTCTGCAGCGGCATGCTTTGCGGTCCGGAAGGCTTCCCGCTCGGTCTTCAGCACATCCACTGCCCTGTCGTACTGTTTCTCTTTACTCTCCGCTGTACGCATCGCATCCGTGTAGGAATCCTTTGCAGAAAGGAGGGCAGCATCCGCATCGGCAGAAGCCTGCTTCCTGGTATTTCTCATTTCCTGTGCTTTGGCCAGCGCATCGTCAGCTGCTGCCTTCGCTTTCAGGATCATGGCCTGCTGTGCTTCTGCTTCTTTCAACTTTGCGTGAACGTCTGCAAGGGCCTCTTTTTCTTTTTTGAGGCTGTCCTTTGCAGAACGGTTCCTGCTCTTCGCCAGGTTATAATCGTCAAGGGCGGTCTCATAGGCTGCCTGTTTTCCGGCGAAGTCTGCCCTTGCATCATCGCGTGTCTTTTTTGCTTCTGCAGCCGCTGTATCGAGGAGCGCAGACTTCCTTTTTGCATCCTGATAATCCTTGTATGCCTTCTGCATACGGTTCTTATAGACTTCCATGCTCTTCTTATACGTGGAGAGGACGGAAGCTTTCTTCCTTGCTTTCCCTGCAGCATCATATTTTTTCTTCTTTTCCTGATAAGCCCTGTCCGCTTTACGGTAAGTGGTATTCTTTGCCTTCATCACAGCGTCAGCACGGTCGGATGCTTTTTTTGCTTTACTGTATGCAGCCTTTGTTCTGGTGGCTGCAGCCTTTGCATCGGAAAGAACGCTCCTGGCAGACTCATATGCTTTTTTTGCACTCTCCTCTTTCTTCTGCGTTTCCTTCGCATACTCTTCTGCCGCTCCGGTCCTGGAGCCCTGGCTATCGTCTGTTAACCGGTCCTGGTCGGCAGTCAGGGTATTGACCTTTGCTTGAATGATGTCTGTCTGTTTCTTCATCTCATTCGCCCTTGCCTTTGCAGCTGACACGCTGCGTTCCGTATCCATAAAAACGGTCTTTGCCGAGAGCGATGCGGCAAGAGCAGATTCATAGGCTGCCTCCTTTTTCGCCTGGTCTGCTTTTGCCTTGTCCCATGCAGCTTTGGCATCGTCTGAAGCTTTCTGTTTAGCTGCAGCTGCGTCTGTGAATGCTCCGTCAAGAGCGGCCTTCGCTTTCTCGTAAGCGGTTTTTGCTGTCGACTCTTCCTTTGCCGCTTTTTCCAGTGCTCTTAAAGCGGCATTCTTGGCTTCTCCTGCTGCTTCTGCAGCAGCCTCTGCATCTCCAAGTGCAATTTCCGCGAGATCCACGACATGCTGAGCGGCAAGTTCTTTGTTCTGAGCGTCCTTCAAAGAGGTCAGCGGTTCGGTCGACTCCGTCTCTTCCTGTGAGGCGACCGGTGCTGCCGTTTCCGCAAATACCGGTGCTGCAGAAGGGCCTGCCGCAATGGCGGCTGTGGCAATAAGGGCTAGAAGTTTGGTTTTGTTCATGTTTTTTCCTCCTTTCATGACAAAAAATCGTTTATGTTCAAGGCATGTAAATGTTCTTTACGGCAGAATTTATCTTCTTTTTCTGCTATAATCGTAATGTCGGCGGCGAACAGAGCGTATGCTTCAAGCACTGCCGCCGAAGATCAGATGGGATTGGTCCCAGAATTTTTTTCAGATGTGGAAAAACAGGAAACCGGATCCGGAATGTGAAAGAAATAAGATTTAAAATTTCCCGTAATTAAGATTGCCCGAAAAACAGGGCTCAGAAAGGATAAATGTTTTGCGAAAGATTTTTTCCGTTTTACTAAGTGCTGCGCTTACTCTGGCAGCAATTCCCGCTTTCTTTGCAACTGCAGAAGATGTCTCTGCAGACACGTCGAAATACCCGGACTACACCTACAATATCGATGCTGCCATCTCTTATGCGGACGCGCATGTTTTTACCAGGAACCCGGCGTTTAAAGACTACTCGAATCTCGGAGGCAACTGCGCTAATTTCGTATCCCAGTGCCTCTTAGCGGGCGGCTTTCCCAGAACCGACGACTGGGAGAAAAAATATTCCTTTACGGGCGATTACCACATTCCGTGGTATTACGCGCATGAACATTATCTGTATTTCAAGCAGTTCGGTACGGCTGAGAAAGCTACGGCTTCCAACATCCGCAGGGGAGACCCTGTTTACTACGACTGGGATTCGAACGGACGGATCGATCACGTTGCCCTTTGCGTCGGAACGAACGCAAGCGGACAGCCTATCATCGACTCCAACACGACAAACTCCTATCACGGCAAATGGCGGATGGGCGGAACGTCCAGAACAACCTATTACGTCATTCATCTGAATAAAGAGAGTACCTCCGCAGCGACTTCCCCTTCGAACGATACTTCGGGTTCTGCTGCAGCTGCGGCTTCTAACCCGGTCCCCAGCGCAAACCTAGACCCTCAGAGAACGGACGGCAATTACAATATGTACCGCCTTTTTAATCCATATTCCGGCGAACATTTTTACACCGCTAAGGTGGCAGAACGAAATCACCTCATGCAGATTGGCTGGAATTACGAAGGAATCGGATGGGTAGCGCCAGGCACCTCTTCTTCTCCTGTTTACCGGCTTTTTAATCCCTTTACCGGCGACCACCATTACACATTGGCAGCCAAAGAACGGGATTATCTGGTTTCGGTGGGATGGAACGACGAAGGAATCGGATGGTACTCAGACGATAACCGGACAGTTCCTATCTACCGACAGTACAATCCTTATGCGCGCACCGGCGCCCATAACTTCACCCGCAATAAAGGGGAAAGCGATCATCTGGCTTCGATTGGCTGGAACTATGAGGGAATTGCCTGGTACGCGGCGGCTTAAAAAAATCTTTTTCATTTTTTCTAATGGGCGGCTTATCTTTTTTCCGCCCATTTTCATATCCCAAGGCGGAGATGTCCGTTCTTATTGCTCACCCATCCGGCATTGCATACCAACTGGCAGCATCCTGGTTCTTTGCATACCAACTGGCAGCATCCTGGTTCTTGGACTTTCCTTCATACTGAAATGTGAGCAGCATACGATGCCTTGTCCCACGCGCTCCGTCGCAGGTCGACAGCGTCACCAGCCTGCTGCCCGCAGAAGGCACAGCATCTGTCTCGTAAAGTGCGTTTTTTTTCAAAAGCTTCTGATAATCCATAAAATCCTCCTGGTCTGCAAAATCGTACTGATAATAGGCCGGACTCCAGTCGACGCTGCAGGCGGAAAAAAGGCGGTAAGTCCTCCGCGTCCCGTCCGGCAGAAAAAGAACAAGATGATGGTCCTTGTAGGATTCGTCTTTGTAATCCATCAGATGATCGAACATGGACCCGTCAAACATGTGATGACCGTACAGGATTGAATTTCTGTCCCGGAAACGCGGGTCATTCTCTGCCTGCAGAAAAATGCTTCCGCCTGTGGAATAGGCCTTGTCCGGTCTGTGATGCAGATAAAAAACATTGTTTTTCGTCTGCATGACCGGGTAGTTGATCCGGTCGTCCAGAACAATCCATGCCACAATATCTGTACCCCTGAATGCCTCCCAGTCGATTGTGACTGCTTCCGAATTCAAAGCGTAATAATCTGCTGCATTTGCCTCCTCTCTTACTTTCCCGTAATAGATCCGGTCTCTTGCATAATCCAGCATCCTGGCGATCAGATAAAATGCACAGTTGCTGATGAAAAGCACGAGAGCAGCAAGAATAAATACGGATGCAGTCGTTTTCATAGTCGTCTTTAAATTTTTATTTCTTACTGGCTTTTTCCTTTTAACAAACTTTTTCCTCGCTTTCCTGTATTACGTTCTCTGCGTTTTGCGAATGCGGTTTATCTTGCGTTCTATGCATGTAGCAAACGCTGTTATTTTTCATTTCACAAACGCCGGAACGATGACCGATTGTAATAAAGATGTGAAAGAATCGATTCGAACGAATCTTTTGAATCGCTGCCGCTTTGGCTTCAGATGGTAAGCTCAAAAAGAAACGGCAGTTTTTTGATGCATGATGTTTCCTTGTGATGTTTAGGATACTCCCAGGTTTCGAAAAAAGCAAGCTGAATTTTTAAAGGTTATGCCCTTGTTTTCTGATATTACGTGGTTCATTGGAATTGTTTTTGGTTAATTTCGAAAATATTTACCTCCACTGTCCATAAGAATCTGTCTTGTCGGAAATACGTGGATTAGCTATACTTGTACAAAAAGAATGCAAGAAGGATGAAAGAAATGTCCGATCGAAGAGAAAATATCCATGTAAAAAGAAACGCAAAAGAACACGCTATAGCCAGAGGCGTAAAAGGGAACGGCATAGAAGAAAGCGATAGAAAAGAAAATGCAGAGGAAAAGGAAACGATAAGAAGCGAAAAAGGGAAAAGCAGGAAAAGAAAAGCTGCACACAGACGGCAGGTCCGCCTGGAATTCATTACGCTCTCAGTTTCTGCCGTGCTGGTGCTGATTCTGGTCATTGTTTCGATTGCAGCTGCCGGAAAGCGGTCCGGTAAATCGGCAAAAGAAGCAGTCGCGTCTGTTTCCGGCTCTTCTGAATCACTCGTTTCGGTATCCGTTCCTGATGGTCCCTATGTAGAACCGACCTATACAAAAGAAGAAATTGAAACAGCAAATGGAGCTCCTGCCATTTCTAGCGATTACAGCAAAGTCATCCGGGTGAACCTTGCACAATGTGTCGCTACCGTTTATGAAACGAGCGAAGACGCTTCGACCGAGACACCTGTCAAAGCCTTTGTCTGTTCCCCTGCCCGCGAAGGGTATACGACGCCGCAGGGTGAGTTCTACCTTGGCGAATGGTATGAATGGGGTTACCTGGTAGACGGAACATTCGGACAATACTCCTACCGCATTATCGATAACATCAGCAACAATATCATGTTCCACTCCGTCCCCTATACAGCCCAGGATAAGAGTACGCTTGAAAATGGCGAATATAACAAGCTGGGTTCTCCCGCATCCATGGGGTGTATGAGAATGCCCGTCCGCGATGTACGCTGGCTATGCGAAAACTGCGGATTTGGTACAAAAGTCGTCATCTATTCCGATGCAGAGGAAGCACTTCCTTTGGGCAAACCGGAGGCGGATTTCATTCCTCCGGAGGATACCGAAATTTCCGGCTGGGACCCCACCGATCCGGACCCATCCAACCCCTGGCGGGATTATGACTTCACCTTAAGCATTCCAAACGTCGTACGTGTAGAAGCCGGGAAAACAGTCTCAGTTGAGGAATGGGAGAAAAGCCTGGCAGATGAAGTAGAAAACGTAAGTTCGACCTCCGGCGACACATCCACGACCGTCTCCTCCACTTCCTCTGCAGAAGCAAATAATCGTACCGATGCTGCTAATTATGGTACTGATGCAGAAAGAAACAGTACTGCTTCGTCATCTACTGCATCGAATTCGTCAGCCGAAGAAATTTCGTTTAATACCTCTGCTCTGGCTCCCTATGCCCAGGCAAAGGACAGCCTCGGTCATGACATCACCAGGTATCTAACCGACACCGGCGGATACGACCTGAATAAACCCGGCGTTTACCAGACAACCGTCACCTTGAAAGCCGGGCCGGTCACAGCATCCAAAGACGTAACCATCTCTGTTTCATGATGAGTCCGAGTGGCAGGCAGGAGCCAGTGCCGCCGGCAGCTCCCGAATGTCACTGATCCGGAAGGTTGGATTTTCGACTTCTCCGAATCCGTATGCCGCGTGGCAAAAGTCTACGCCCGCTTCGGATGCTGCGATGTGGTCTTTTTCGATGTCTCCTATGTAGAGTGCTTTTTTCAAGGCATGTCTTCTGCAGATTTCGCGGATGTTGTCCGCCTTGAACAGTCCGGTATCACCTGGGCAGAGATGGTCCTGAAAATAGTCTGTCAGTCCTGTGGCGCCAAGAAAGGTTTCGATATACCCCGCCTGACAGTTGCTCACGATGTACATGGGATAGTCCGGCTGCAGTTTTTTCAAGACTTCCTCAAGACCTTCATAAGGCTGCGGCGGATCTACCAAAAGCTTTTGGTTCTCGGTATCTTCCAGCTCTTTTAATATGGGAAGCATCTTCTCTTCCGGCAGGTCCGGCATGATATGCTGCCCGATGACCGCAAGCGGCAGGCCGAATTCGTGTTTCAGCTGCTCTCCCGTGACAAAAGCGTCCGGTTTGTATCTTACTTTAAGGACCTTCGTCCAAGCTTCTGCGACTTTGAAGCGGGAATCCCATAAGGTCCCGTCCACATCAAAAATCAAGCCGTCGTATTTTTTTCCCATTCTTAATCCTATTCCGTTTCCCTTTTGCCTGCGCAAATCGCCAACGTACCGGTCCCCGTGGCCGCTTAGCCGTTAAGTACCCGCGCCAGCGCGCTGTCGGTGAGGATGCTGTCCGCGCCGTAGCAGTAGAGGATGTCGGTTGTGCTTCCCGTGGTCACGAGCTCGTCGATGTCGTTGTAATAGTAGTCCGGGTTGACCATATAAATCCGCTCGAAGTAAGGCGCCAGGAAGGGAAGCAGGCAGTTTCCGTAAGAGTCGCAGACCAGGAGCAGGATGCGTCCGTTCTGGTTGGACGTCTTGATGTCGATCATGGAATGGTCGCCCCCGAGAAAAACGTTGTAGGGGTAGTCGGAGTTCAGGCCTTCGGATGAGTAGAATGTTGCGCTTTTGGATCCTGTGTCGGCGTAAGTCAGTACGTAGCTCATGTCCGAGTTGCTCTGCTCATAGAGATTGAGGGCGTCCCGGCTGCTGTCGATTCCGCTTGTCTCAGCCAGCGTTCCGCTGAAGCTCTTGCTTACGGTATGAATGGTAAAATCTGTCGCCACATTGTCCAAACTCATTTCTTCCGCGATTTTCTCAAAAGCGGCTTCTGCCCCCAGCGTTGTCCAGTGAGGATCGGTCCGGTAATAGATATATTTTTCATTATTGGACTTCAGAGTATTTGCAATATCGATATTGGTTATGCCGCTGAGCGACCCTGTAAAAAAATCAATATCCGTCTGCTGGCTGCGGACCGGCGCGTTCCCAGGCAGCAGGTTTTCCTGCACGGCGGCAGCGTCCGGAACGATAGCTACGTAGCTGCGGACAGAGGTATATTTCGAGGCGAAATCACTCATGGCTGTCTCGGTTATTGCTGTCCGCACACTGTCCGGCTTGACCGGGTCCTGAAAAAGCATGCCTTTTTTTCCAATATAGACGCCGTTAATCTGCCGTCTTCCTTCCAGAATCTGCACTCTCCCGTTCAGTTCGGTCAGGAAATTCGTGCCTGGAATTACTAAGTCCGGCACAAGGCTGCGATAGAGGACAATGCCCGCAAGACTCAGCACGATACCAAGAATGCCTATGATTTTAGCGACTGCAGTCAGTCTCTGCCGAAAAGCCTGTTCTGCTTTTTTTCTTGCTGTCAATGAATCTCACCCAACCTTTTCAGAATAGTCTCGCCAGTGAAGCCGCGGAATTTCCACTTGCAATCCCGGACAGGCATACGATAAAGAGCAGCACATAAAGAATGATGGAAACCACAATGCGGGCGTCGTTTTTTCTCGTCATGACCCCGTTATAAAGCCTGGACGCGTAGGGGGTGCATAGGAAGAGCGACAGAACCAGCAGCAGGAAGTTTCCTCCCATGGAGAAACCGCCGATCGCGTCTGCGAATCCTGCCCCGCCGGCACCGATGAGCGCGCCGAAGTAAACAAGTGCGCCTCCGATTCCGTTTGAGAAAAGGAAGATCCACCCCAGAAAAACTACAAGCAGGGTCAAAAATCTTCGGACCAGGCCCGGAAGCCGGTCCAGCCGGTCGCGGATGACGCAGCGTTCCAGCAGAATGAAACCCGCATTCCACAGACCCCAGACGGCAAAGTTTATTCCGATGCCGTGCCAGAGCCCTGCTGCGACCCAGGATACGCACAGGTTGATTGCCTGACTCTTAATCGATCCAATGCTTCCGCCAAGCGGCAGATAGACGTAATCCATGAAAAAACTTTTTACCGAAATATCGAATTTCTGCCAGACTTCCCGCAGGGTATAAACATGATAGGGCCGGTCAAAGTTTCGGGCAATTTCGAAGCCGAACATGCGTGCAAGTCCAATTGCCATATCGGAAAGTCCGGACAAATCAAAGTAAATTCCAAATCCAAAGTACAAGATGCCCAGCCATGCCGACAGGATGGACCTCTTCGGAGCAGTCAGAATCGGCTGAAATGCCTGAAGAAGACCGTCGGCGATCAGCACTTTCTTGAAGAGTCCGATCAGAAAAAGATTGAGACCGGAACCAATCAGCTTTTTGGATGGACGTCGGCCTTCACTCCAGAGGATCGTTTCCTGGCCGCGTCCCTGTCTTCGCCTGGTTTTTTTTGCAATGGGCAGCTGAGGGGCAAATTCTCCATATCTGACCAAAGGTCCTCCGATCACCTTGGGGAAGAAGGACAGGTAAAGCGCAAAGTTAAAAATGCTGCGCTCCGCGTCGATGCGTCCCATATAGAGGTCGACCGCATAGGAAATGGCAGACAGGGTGAAAAATCCGATGCCCAGCGGCAGCGGTAAAACGGCTGAAGCAGTCGCGCTGCTGCTGAACATGGAGGCAAGACCGCCATAAAGTGGGTTAAAAGCGAGAAAAAGCACAAGAACTGCACAATTTCCTGCAACAGTCGTAATGGTCAGAAGTTTGGACAAAAGGATGCCGCCGCTCTTCCACTTGACCGGCATTTCCCCCTCTCCGGATTCCGCCAGGGCTGCCTGTTCAATCTGCAAACCGGCGAAATAATTGAAAACCACATAAAAGGCAAGCACCAGAAGATAAAGCGGACTGCCCCAGGAATAGAACAGAAGGCTTGCCGCCAGGAGGATCACGTTTTTTATCCCTGATGGTGCCCGATAATATCCAAAAACCACAATGGGAAGAAACAGAAGGAGAAAAATCATACTGTTGAATTGCATCTTTTTTCCTCCTTCCTTTAAATTGATTTACGGAAAAGCTGATCCACTTCCTCCGCATTCGGAGCGGAGACAAAGAGAATGTAGTTGCCTGCTGTGTCGATGATGCAATTGTCCAAAAGCGATGCCGCGTCCGCCGGAGCCTCACCCGATGAAGACGAGAGAACAGACTCGAGGGAAGATGCTGCGGAACTTGAAATGCCCGATGAAGTACTTTCATTCACTGCTGAACCGGCAATGTCCGCTACTGCAGTACTTGATGAGGTACTGTTACTATCTGCTGCAGTACTTGCAGCTGTACTTTCTGCGACAGATTCCGCAGAGCTTGAGACCGTGCTTTCTGATTCTGCAGTGCTCGATGCTGCGCTTTCCGATGAGGCGGAGCTGGAAGAGGATGCTTTTTTTAACTCCTCCTTCATGGTATTCACCCGCGCCTTTATGGCTTTCTCCACTTCCCGTGCCTGGGAAGGGCTGTCCAAACGGATCATCAGGAATTCTTCCGTCCCAATCGGTTCTGCTGCCCAGAGTGAATTCTGCTCCGCTACGCCATTTTCATTTACGCCGATTGGTGCAGTCTCCTGGTCTGAAGTCAATCCCACTTTTTCAGCGTTTGCGCTGGATATATAGAGCAAAAATCCCTGATAATTGCCCGAATCCAGATTGTAAAGCTGCTTGAGCGTCCCCGAATTTCCTTTTGTCATTACGGAAGTATCCAGTGCCGCGACTACATCATTCGACGCGGAATTAAAATCTACACTGCTGACCTTGCCCTGCTGAACGCATTTAACGATCAGCACAATAATCAGCAGAAAGGAAGCCCACTTCCCGACTTCCATCAAGCCGAAAGAAAAACTTTTTTTCTTCAACCGTACATCTCCCCTTTATTACCCTTCATTGCAATCCATACATTTTTCAGCTATCTGAAATACAGCTAATTTGTCTGAACGGCAGCTGTGGATTTTTGAACCTATAGTAATGGATTGTCTAAACATCTTGAAAGTGCTGCTATCATAAAATTTACGGCACTCATACATCGTCAATTCTATTCAAGGAGGCAGCCGCTCACAGCGCTGACTGACTGGAACCGCTTACTTCTTCGCTGGATTGATCATCCGTGCCGGTTTGGTCAGTTGCATTATTCCCGTCTCCGGTGCTTTGATCATCCGTGTCGGTTTGATCATTCTCGCTGTTTTGGTCATCTGTACTGTTTTGGTCATCCGTGCTGTTTTGGTCATCTGTGCTATTCTGGTCATCTGTACTGTTTTGGTCATTTGCGCTGTTTTGGTCATCTGTGCTATTCCGGTCCGTAGTATTTCCAACCAGATTGTCAGCAGCCTGCCCCTTTGCCAGATCTTCTGCCTGGTTTTTGGCTACTTGGGCATCGTAAGTTCCCATGAGCAGCGGCTTTGCCCAATACTGATAAAAATCCTGTTCGAAATGCAGTCCATCTGCGGAAATCAGATCGGAATGCGCGCTTGTCAGGTCGGAATCGTCCACATAAGTAATTCCATTCTGCTCGCAGATGTCCTTGACCGCGCGATTATAGGTCCCAATCTGATCATAGCTGCCGGATTCCTTTATTACACTGCCAACGTCCGGGCAGGATGAAACTATAATATTGGCATTTGGAAGAGCCTCCTGAACCTTTTGGACAATTTCCAGATATTCTTCTGCATAATCGTCAGCGCTCGCCCACTGACCGGAAACCGAATCATTCAAGCCGTAGCAGATATAAATATTTTCCACTTCCAGGCTCTTCAAGCTTTCCAGGAAGGTATTTGAAACTTCCCGCACCGTTCCCGCATTTGTATAGAAGACGCGATCCGAGGACAAGAATCCGTAATAAGAAAAACCCGAAACCCGGAAATCGCCCAAAATGGCATAGTTTTTAAACTCAGACCAGATTTTTGTACCGGCATCATCCAGTTCTTCCTGGTACTTCTCCCTCTGATCTGCGATTTTCTTCTGTCTCTGCTCTTCAATCGTATTTTCAGCCGTGCCCGCGTCCAGCGCCTCTTCCCGCGCCAGCCAGGCAACTCCCTGCTGGACCTCATTATCCGCAATATGTATCTTTTTTGACGCAAAAAAAGCAGCGCCTGCCGCGATTGCGACCAGTGCCACTATCAAGATAATACGCCTGTTACCCCTTTTATTCTTCATACTCCGGAGATCCCCTTCATCTCCAAGCGCTGCAAAATGTGAAAGGATCTACGCCTCTCGAGCGTTTTCACCTTCGCACGTTTTCACCTTCGCAGACATTCTCATGGCATTCAGGAAACATCTCCCCAGAAATCTCCTGAAGCCTTAGTAAAGTTATCTTTTATTCAATATATAACAATTTCAGAAAACTGTCCACGGAATGCGTTTGAATTCTACAATTATTAAGGAGATTTTCAATGCCGGGTCTATTCCAACTATTGTTCCTCTCAGACCCGCCGAGAGGAAAGACCCGACCGAGAGGATAGACCCGCCCGAGAGGATAGACCCGCCCGAGAAAAAATGCCCGGCCGCTTTTCAGCGCCGGGCATTTTTGTCATTGGTCAATTGTTCTATTAGGCGATTGCGTTTCCTGTGTAGAGCTGGTAATACCTGCCTTTTTCTTCCATGAGCTGTTCGTGGGTGCCGCGTTCGATGATGCGGCCTTGTTCCAGGACCATGATGCAGTCCGCGTTGCGGACGGTGGACAGGCGATGGGCAATGACAAAGCTTGTCCTGCCTTCCATAAGCTTGTCCATTCCTTCGGATACGATTTTCTCGGTACGCGTGTCGATGGAGCTTGTTGCTTCGTCCAGGATGAGGGCGGGCGGATTGGCGACTGCCGCACGGGCGATGGCAAGAAGCTGTCTCTGTCCCTGACTTAGGTTAGCCCCGTTTCCTGTGAGGACGGTGTTGTAGCCGTCCGGAAGCCTGCGGATAAAGCCGTCTGCGTTGGCAAGTTTAGCAGCTGCCACGATTTCTTCGTCCGTCGCGTCCAGCTTGCCGAAGCGGATGTTGTCGGCCACGGTTCCGGTGAAGAGGTTTGTCTCCTGCAGGACCATGCCCAGGGAGTGGCGAAGGTCGGCTTTCTTAATCTTGTTGATGTTGATGCCGTCGTAACGGATCTTGCCGTCCTGGATATCGTAGAAGCGGTTGATCAGGTTGGTAATGGTCGTCTTGCCGGCGCCGGTTGAACCGACGAAGGCAATCTTCTGTCCCGGCTTGGCAAAAAGGGAAACGTCATGCAGGACAATTTTCTCCGGCACATAGCCGAAGTCGACCCCATCCATGACAATCTCGCCCTTCATGGGAATGTAATCGACGCTGCCGTCCGCCTGATGGGTATGTTTCCATGCCCAGTGGCCGGTGTGCTCCCTGGTCTCGACAATTTTTCCGTCCTCTTCCCGGGAGCGGACCAGAGTGACGTAGCCTTCGTCCTTCTCGACTTCCGCATCCATAAGATTGAAGATTCGGTCAGCACCCGCGATTGCCATGATGATGGCGTTCATCTGCATGCTGACCTGGCTGATCGGCATGTTGAAGCTGCGGTTAAATGCCAGGAAGCTGGCAAGTCCGCCGATGGTCAGTCCGCCGATCCCGTTCAGGGCAAAGATACCGCCAATCATCGCGATGACAACGTAGCTTACATTACCCAGCTGGGCGTTAATCGGTCCAATAATATTGGAAAAACGATTTGCGCGGTCCGCACTGTCGAAGAGCTGGTCGTTTTTCTCCCTGAACTCCTTGCGCGCGATTTCTTCGTGATTAAACACTTTAACGACTTTTTCTCCGGCCATCATTTCTTCGATGTAGCCGTTCACACTTCCCAGGTCCTTCTGCTGTTTGATGAAATACTTGCCGGACAGTCCTCCTACTTTTCCGGTGAGGAAGATCATCAGCGCCACCATGGCAAGGTTGATAATGGTCAAAGGAACGCTGAGGATAAGCATGCTGACCAGGACGCTGACAACCGTAAAGGACGAATTAATAATCTGCGGGAAAGACTGGCTGATCATCTGCCTCAGCGTATCGACGTCGTTGGTGTAAACCGACATGATGTCGCCGCGCTGATGCTGGTCAAAATAGCTGATCGGCAGCTTCTCCATGTGTTCGAAAAGGTCGTCCCGCATTCTCTGCAGGGTTCCCTGCGTAACGTAGATCATGAGTCTGGACTGGGTATAGGCAGCCCCTACTCCTACTGCGTAAAAACATGCTACCTTAAGGATGGCATGAAGAAGCGGCGTAAAATCCGGCTTGCCGGGCGTCTTAAGAAGCGGCATGATATACCCGTCGATCAAAGTTTTTGTAAACATAGTCCCCTGGACATTTGCCAGAACGCTGATAATGATCGTGGCAAGAACCAGGATCATGTGAACCTTATAGCCCTGTCCGACATAAGCCAGGACGCGTCCCAAAACCTTCATGGGATTCTTGACGGTCGTCTTCATGCCGCGGACTCCCTTCGGCGGTCGTGTATTGCCTGCGGGCTTGTGATAACGTTCTTCATTCTGTTCTGCCATTATTCACGCACCCCCATTTTTCTGATTTCCATTCTGTTCCGCGTCACTCTTGTCTTTCGCTTCCTTTGAAAAAACATCCCTCTCTGCGCCGCTCTCTTCTATACTGCTCTCAGCCAGAGTGCCGGATGACGGAGCCGTATTTGCATCGCCCTCTGTTTTGCTTTCATCATTCCCAGCCATGGTTACCAGCGGACGCTCTGCGTAGGACGGATTGTCATATTCCTGGTCAAAGTCTCCGCTTCCCTGGGTCTGTGACTCGTAAACCTCGCGGTAGATTTCATTGGTCTTAAGCAGATTTTCCGGCGTATCAAAGGCGTTGACCTTACCGTCATCCATAACGATGACGCGGTCCGCACCCTGGACGCTGGAGATTCTCTGGGCAATGATAAGCCTTGTCGTATCCGGAATAGATTCCTTCATAGCCCTCTGAATCTTGGCATCTGTCGCGGTATCGACGGCACTGGTCGAATCGTCCAGAATCAGGATTTTCGGTTTTTTCAAAAGAGCTCTGGCGATGCAGAGTCGCTGCTTCTGGCCTCCGGATACATTGGTACCGCCCTGCTCAATGTAGGTATTGTACCCCTCCGGCATGCGGTCTATAAATTCATCCGCGCAGGCAAGCCTGCAGGCTTCCCTGCATTCTTCCTCTGTCGCTTCCGGATTGCCCCAGCGCAGGTTGTCCAGAATAGTGCCGGAAAAAAGAACGTTTTTCTGCAGAACAACAGACACCTGGTCGCGCAGCGTCTTCAGATCATAAGTCCGGACGTCCTTGCCGCCTACCCTGACGGAACCCTTTGTTACGTCGTAAAGGCGGGACAAGAGGTTGACCAGACTGGTCTTGGCGCTTCCGGTCGAACCGATAATGCCTACCACTTCACCGGGCTTGATCCTGAGGTTGATATCCTGCAGGACAGGCTTGCCGGAGCCTTTTTTCTGATAGCTGAAGTCGACGTGGTCAAATTCGATGCTGCCGTCCGGCACTTCGAAGTCCGGATTCTCCGGATTGGTCAGGTCGCTCTTCTCATTCAGGACCTCCGCAATACGTTCGGCACTGGCCTCGGACATGGTGACCATGACGAAGATCATGGACAGCATCATCAGGCTCATGAGTATGTTCATGCAGTAAGTCAGAAGACTCATCAGTTCGCCCGTGGTCAGTTCGGACTGGACGATCATCTTCGCGCCCAGCCAGCTGATCAGCAGGATGCAGGTATAAACCGTCGCCTGCATGATAGGCATAACGCCGACAAGGATTTTTTCCGCCTTAACAAAGAGCTTATAGATATTGCCGGAAGCTTTTTTCTCTTTTTGGGTCTCATAATCTTCCCTGACGAAAGCCTTGACGACACGGATTCCCGTGACATTCTCATCGATAGACTCGTTCAGCTCGTCGTACTTTGGAAAAATCTGCTGGAACCATTTGACGGCCCGGCTCATGATGGCGAACAGAACGCAGGCCAGGGCAATGACCGCGACCAGATAGACGCTCGCAAGCCTGGGACTGATGGAGAAGCTCATGATCATAGCGATGATCAGGCTCATAGGTGCCCGGACGAACATGCGGAGCATCATCTGGAAAGCGTTCTGAATGTTGGTAACATCCGTGGTCAACCTCGTGACCAGACTTGCTGTGCTGTACTTATCGATATTAGAGAACGAAAAATTCTGGATATTATCGAACATAGCAAACCTTAAGTTTCTTGCGAAACCGGCGGATGCTCTTGCACCGAATACGCCTCCTAAAAGGCCGCATACCAGGCCGCACACAGCCAGGATCAGCATTCTCACGCCAATCGTCGTAATAACGCCCATGTTGCTCTTCTCGACCCCTTCGTCAATGATGCTTGCCATGAGCAGTGGGATCAGCATTTCAAAAATAACCTCACCCACCATGGCAATTGGCGTCAGGACAGTCGGGAGACGGAAGCCCTTAATGTACTTGCCAAGAATTTTTAGATTTTTTGACATATTCCTTCCTTTCTATATATTGTATATTGTCAAGCCCCTTTAAATTTTTCAGCCGGGTCTATTTCAAACAATTGTTCTCTCAGACCCGGTTGAATTTTTCGCCCGGGTCTATTTTAAACAATTGTCCTCTCAGACCCGTCCAGATTTTTCGTCCGGGTCTATTTTAAACAATTGTCCTCTCAGACCCGTCCAGATTTTTCATCCGGGTCTATTTTAAACAATTGTCCCCTCAGACCCGTCCGGATTTTTCGCCCGGGTCTATTTTAAACAATTGTCCTCTCAGACCCGTCCGGATTTTTCGTCCGGGTCTATTTTAAACAATTGTCCTCTCAGACCCGTCCAATTTGAAACGTCCAGATATAATCCAGATGTAAATAATAGTGTAACGCAACCAAATGGGATATTCCCATATCATTCTTCAAGTTTATATATTTTTTAGGAATCCCTTCATTTTTTCGATACATTCTTGCGATATTATTATAAAAAATAAGGTAATGTCAATCGTTTCCACCTTTCTCGCTTCATTCAGTCCTAAAATCAGGTGGGACACATTGTCATTTCTGTCCCAAGAGGTATCAGTTTCAAACTTTTGTCCAAACATTTTTTCATTTCACGTCTCGACTAGTTTCCCGCAAAATCCCTATAATTAGAACCGTATGAAAAAAAGGGCATATTTTACCCTGCAATTTTATATTTCAAGTGAGGTGCATTAGACATGGGTATTGGTTCCAAAATCAAAACTGCCGCTACCGCTAAGGCGATCAACACGGCGCTGGGGTATCTTGAGAAGGATCCCGTAAATAACGTTATGAAGATCATCGACCTGGTTGATAAGGTTTCTCCGGGAAACTGGTATGCCGGACAGAGAAAGGCAATGCGTGAGGCAATGTCTGATCCGGACAGCAACTGGTATAAGCTGATGCTCAAGGTCTACTCTCTGGATCCGGGCGTAAGAAAGGCTTTCTTCACCAATTTCATCACCAACGCTTCCCTGAAGGGCTCCGCCCGTCAGCACGAGGTTCAGGAGAAGGAAGGCTGCAATGTTCCGTGGGCTGTTCTGATGGATCCGACCAGTGCCTGCAACCTGCACTGCACAGGGTGCTGGGCTGCTGAGTACGGCCACAAGCTGAACCTGACCTACGAAGATCTGGATTCTATCGTAAATCAGGCAAACGACCTGGGCTGCTATATGTTCATCTACACCGGCGGCGAACCGCTGGTTCGTAAAAAAGACCTGATCCGCCTGTGTGAGGCTCATCCGGATTCCGAGTTCCTGTCCTTCACAAACGGAACCCTGATTGACGAAGAGTTCTGCCAGGATATGCTCCGTGTCAAAAACTTTGTCCCGGCTATGAGTCTGGAAGGCTTCGAGGAAGCCAACGACGGACGCCGCGGTGATGGCGTATATAACAAAGTTATGCATGCTATGGATCTTCTGAACGAGCATCATCTGGCTTATGGCCTGTCCGTATGCTACACCAAGAAGAACTGCGCTGATGTAACTTCTGATGAGTTCATCCAGAAAGTTATCGATAAGGGAGCCCTCTTCATCTGGTTCTTCCACTTCATGCCGGTTGGAAAAGCTTCTACTCCGGAACTGATGGTTACTCCGGAACAGCGTATTCATATGATCCATACCATCCGCCGGTGGCGTGAAACCTATCCGATCTTCGCTATGGATTTCCAGAACGATGGTCAGTATGTAGGCGGATGCATTGCTGCAGGACGCCGTTACCTGCACATCAACGCAAAGGGCGACGTAGAACCCTGCGTATTCATTCACTACTCTAACTGCAACATCCACGACGTCAGCCTGCTGGATGCTCTGAAGAGCCCGATCTTCATGGCTTACCATGATGGCCAGCCGTTCAACGGCGATCATCTCCGTCCGTGCCCGATGCTGGAGAACTCCGGCAGGCTGACCGAGATGGTAAAAGCTACCGGCGCTGTCAACACCGATTATCAGGATCCGGAATCCGCAGAAGAGCTCTGCGCAAAGACCGAGGAATATGCAAAAGCATGGGCTCCGGTTGCTGAAGAGCTGTGGAAAGAGGACCAGGACTGGCGCGCTGCCAAGAAGGAAGCCGTCGCAAACGGTCAGCCCGTACCGGACTATCCGCTCGACTAATTCAATCTCCAGGTGGCAAGTAATAAGGAGGAGTCAAAGTGCCCATGCACTTTGGCTCCTCCTGTCTTGTTTATGTTTGAAAACGGGTCTATTCTAACAATTGTTTCCTACAGACCCGTCCGAAAAATTTGTCCGGGTCTATTTCAAACTTTTCTTTCCACAGACCCGTCCGAAAAATTTGTCCGGATCTATTTCAAACTTTTCTTTCCACAGACCCGCAAGCGATAATTTGCCGACAGGCAGCACAAGCACAACACAGCACAGTCAAAGGATTCATATACGCTGCTTCGTCAGATTCTCAGGTTCAGTTCTCGCCTGACTTTGTCCAGGCGTGCGTAGAACTGCGGGTAGAAGGCTTGCCCTTTGTTCCAGGGCATGACGAAAAAGACATGCAGGATATAATTGCGGACCTGGTTTGCAAGTTTCTCGGACAGGATATATGTCTTTGGTCCGGTTATTCTGCAGAAGTCATGCCAGGTCTGAACAAATTCGGTATAGGCTTTCTTCTCCCGGTCAGGGATACCAATCCATTCCTGCAAGCGCACCGGGTAGTGTTCTGCATAAGGTTTAGAACACTGGTCTACCTGAACCATGTAATAATGACTGCCTTTCTCACCGTTTCTGCCATTATTTTTGCTGCCGTTTTTGCTGCCGTATACGTTTACGGCTTTACTAACATATTTGTTTCGCTCTTTACCACCGTATTGACTTGCATCTATGTTATTACCATCCCGGCTGCCGCCTCTACTGCTGCTCATCCCTCCATCTTGATTGACATCTTTATCGCTTTCCACATCATTCTGATAGACGCGAGCCACCGGAAAGAGGCGGCAGAGATCCGGACGGAAGCTATGAATGCCACAGCGCCCTTCCGGTGTCAGGAAGCGGCAGCCTTCCGGCAACTCCGGATGCTTTTCGTCTGTTTCCATGATATTTGGAAGAATCAGACCATCTACAAGGCGAATCTCGATTTCCTTCTCAATCATATCTTCGAATTTTTTTTCCAATCCGATTGTCAGATAAAACATATCCCTGGGATTCAGAATAATGGAATCTCCTGTCGTCCGGCAGCAGTCCGTACATCCGCTGCAGTCGTGGCAGCCTACATTCACCTTGTCCTCAAGACTGTAGTGCCTGCCGTCTGAATGCAATCTCATTTCTTCTGCCATATTCATTCACAATTCTTTCTGCCTATGCCAAAATTCCGGAAATCAAACTTGCCGGGAAGTCAATTTTCCGTTGCCGCCTATGCTGCATCGTAGCGCCGCAAGCCAAAGTCTGCCAAAGTGACTGTAGCATACCACTGTCACTTTGGCTGGTATTTCATAGCTGCTTCTGTCTGCTCTTCTCCTCATGCACGTCCAGACCTATGTCTTCCGTGAGCGCCTTCAGCCCAATGGTAAGGTCCCGGTAGGTTGCATCGAAATTTCCTGTATACCAGGGATCCGCGATGCTGCGCTCCTCGCCCGCGAAGGACAGAAGTTTCCGGATTTTCTTGTCCGGATCTCCATGACAGATGCGGGTCATATTACGGATGTTCTCGTCATCCATGCCAATGAGAAGATCATAACAGTTATAATCCGAAACAGTCATCTGCCGCGCTCTGTGGTTCCCTATGGGAACGCCCTCCGCCTTCAGTTTCCGGACTGCCGGAGCGTACATGCCATTCCCGATTTCTTCTCTTGATGTTGCCGCAGAATCACAGGAAAAATGTTCTTCCGCGTGTGCGCCTTTTATCATCTGACGGAACATTGCTTCTGCCATAGCTGAGCGGCAGATATTGCCGTGGCAGCAGAAAAGGATACTGATCACATGATCGGATTTTAAATAATCACTCATATCTTCAATAAATTTTCGTATAGTTTTTCAATAGTCTGCTTTTGGTCTACACGATTAGTCTGCCAGCTTTCCGATTTCCAAAGAAATAGTCCCTCTATGGAAGCCATTTCCGTCCTTCATGTTCCCAGCTTGCAGAAAAATCTTTATTCTCCTTTATACTGTCTACAACTGGCAGCAATAATAGTCGGAGCAAGTTTATAACATCCGCAAGTTCAACATTTACCACTGCTTTCTTCTTTTTCAGGAATGCTCTCCACCGACGCTGATGGATCTCGCTTACGATAAATTCATCCGTGAAAGCATATATATCATCAAATCCGGTTCCTCTATGTTCAAAGGTTTCCCTGATGGCTTCCTTCAGTTCCATTCCGTTAAGATCATACCGGTCAGCCAGGACATAGATATCATAAAAGTCCTTGTACCTGCTGTTGGCATCTCCCAATGAAACGATTGCCTCGAATTTCTCAGCTATCACTGATAAAATGGAGTACGCATATATCTCCGGGGCTTTCGTATCCAACAGAACAGGGAATTCCATTTTTACTCTTTTGGGATAAATGACATCCCCAAAGCCTATATCAACAGATATCGGGACCCGGGTTCTGTCCAGATACGCCATGATTAATACATTCACGCCGTGGTATTCTTTGAATTCCGTTATATTCTGTACTTCCAGTGTATTCAGATCATATCTGAGCGCGTCGTCACACTGAATGGAGAATATATCCGCGAACACTCTTTTCATATTCTCCACGTCATTTGACATATTTCCTGCGAGCAAATCTATGTCTCTGGTAGCTCGGGCGAATTTTCCATCAAAGAGTGCATACAGGAATACTCCACCTTTCAGTGTAAAGCGCTCTGCATATTCTGATATTGACAATCTGTAGATGGTTCTCTCCAGCCCATACGCCGTCAACGCTTCCTGCATCGTCTTGCCGCCTGCCGCTGCCTGATTTTTCAATCTGTCTTTTACAGAAATTGCACTGATCATACGAGCACCTCAAGATACTGTCTCATTGCATTACCGCATTTCATAAGCTGTGCATACTTCAGCAGCCTGTTAAGATTTCGATCCTTCCTCTTAAGATAGTTCACAAGGATCTCTTTCGTTTCTTCGATTCCGACTTTTTCCCGATAAAATACGATATCCACAACTGTCTTTTCTGCATCATAGATCCTGAACTCGTTTCCGCCTTCCTTTACTGTCGTGATTCCAAGCGCATACCTGTCATCCGTATAATAATGGACATTCATCTGCGGCCAGTCAGGCATTGTTGAAACTTTGGTTTTTCTCGGAATCGCAACATCAACCGACTCCGGAATGAATGTAGTCAGATTATAATAAACCGCTGCACTTAGCAGGCAGATCACTCCCCTTGGTGCATAGGCTTGTACATAGTAGAGATCTGATTCTTCTCCGCTGTATGTCATATTTTCATAAAAACTCTTGTTCAGTTTTGTAAGTTTCCCTTGATCGACCAGTTTACTGACCTTATACTGCGTGAACCCTTTTTCCTTAAGCTCCTGCATGGAAAAAATCTTCTGATCACATGGGAGCAGTGCTGTATCCGTCATCTTTTCCGCTCCATTTTTTGTCTATTTTCGGCAAATCTTTGTTGTGCCGAATTTCAATCAAATAATACCTCTGGATTCTGCAGCAGTCAATCTATACGTGAAAATACGCTATTTATCTTTCAAGTAGATTACATTCCATATCCTGCGTGGTGGTAAACTTCCTGTTCTCTCAACTGCAGTCTGACTCTCCGGAAAAATTGGTAAATCGTTGGTAAAATTCGAATCCTCATCGCCAGAAAACCTTTATTTACAAGGTTTCTGACTCAATCGGCAGATGCTGCCGTGGCAACAGAAAAGTATTTTTACCATAGGTTTTATAACCCTCCGTAAGTGTTCAAGTCTATTTGCATGGGTTCTTTTTTTATTCCGGGACCTGTTCCAGAAGAGCATTCACGGAAGCACGGAAGACTCCTTCCGGCAGCCTTCCTTCCTGATAGACTTCGAGCAATTTCCGAAAGTTGTTGAGGAACTCATTTACCTCAAGCATACGGGTATCGTTCCCGCATGCTCTGGCTTCTTCCTGATAATTGTAATACTCCTCTTCATCCTTCGTGCCATCTGCCGGATCCCAATAGCTGGGGAGATAAACAGCCGGATATATGACCTTCCTGTTCTCTTCGATACAGTCCGTCCCATCCTCATCTGGCTGGCAGGGTATATACACGTGTTCCTCTTTCGGATAGCTGATAAACCTGGCATCCCCTTTGATCAGGCTTTCAGCAAGGATGAAAGTGCCTGTCGCATTTGCCCCCACAAAGACCGAACTGAAGCCTGAGATGCTGCGACTCTTCTGGGCAGACGTCCGCGGATATCTCTCGTCAGATGATCCCGCCCATTACCGTCCGGGTGAACTTGCCGATGAGAACGGACATACCGATGACCTCTCCCTCACAAAGATGACTGAAGATGCCAATGACGAGGAAACCAAAAGCCTCGAGCCTGCTTCTGATGAGAACATCGAAGAGAGCGTTGTCCTTGCCCTTGTCCTGGACCAGCTTGTGGACGAGGTCAGCGAACGCAGCACCCTGCACGGAGAGATCCTGAACCTGCTGCGTAAAGGCTGTTCCAGGCAGGAAGTCCTCGATACCCTGGGGCTGAAGAAGTCCAAAGGTTACAAGAGCATCAAAGCCGTCCAGAAGCTTGCAAAGGAACTGTACAATAAATCCTAAGGCTTTGGCCGCGGAAGCTCCATATGAGCCAAATAGCGGCGTCAGGATTCGTTTCCTGGCGCCGTTTTCTATATTTTTTTCCGGTATTTTTACTTCCTGACATTAAGTCCACGATTCATGTGATACTTCACTGGCCGATCTTTCAATATTTCTCATGAAAAACCAGTGCCGGACTTCCCACTTCCTGACAGATAGAAGTCCGCAAGATTTGGAACAGCGGACTTACAGATAGGGCATACCGTGGGTATTCCTGCATTGAAAAAATATTCTCCGCAAACTCTGCAGCGACAGATGTATGACTCATCTTCCGTATATCCAAGTACGTAAAACCTTCCTGCCTCTTCGGATATTATAAAAAGCTGCTGCGAGTTCTTCTGATAACGCAGGATATCGTAATAGCTCATAGATGGTTTCTCCGACAGTGTGAACAGGAATGCTCCCTGGCCCGGCAGATAGAAATCAGGTTCGAATGGTGTCCCATCCGGAAGTTTAAGATTTTCCGGATGATAAATCCAATGGATCTGAAAATAATCCAGACCCTCTGCCCAGGATGAGTCCAAGGCTGTACGGAAGGCGAGTTCTCTTTCGAATGGGTCATTCATCTTTTTGTCTCCTTAACGATCAAGTAGGGGAGATGAAATCTCCCCTACTTGATCCCGGCTGCGCTGCTACCATCTCGAGTTCTTCGAACTCTCGATGATGTGTCGCGCACGCACCGCGGACGCAAGCGTCTCGCGCACCGCGCACGAGATAATGAGCGGTCGCCACAGAGCCGTCTCTGCATGCAAGCATGCTCGACGGCTTTGTGGTTCGTCGCCTTCACAAAAAGAGGTGCCGTTCTGGCACCTCTTTTCCTGATTACATATCAGATTTCTCTTTTTTTCTTCGCGAAGATAGCGAGGAATCCAGCTGCCAGCGCTGCGGCTGCCATAGCTCCTGCTTCTGCAGCAGCATCTGACGTATCACCGGTCTGAACATTGGATGCAATCGTTGTTCCAGGTGCCGCTGCTGCTGTAACTTTTGTAGCTGCAGTTGTCTTACCTGCAGCAGGTTTTGCATTGTTCTTCTGCTCTTCTGCAGCCTGCTTCTGAATAGTATATGCTGCCAGAAGCTCTGTATAGTGTTTATTTGCGGCTTCCTTAATCTTTGTTTTATCCGCAAGTTCAGCTTTCGCTTTTTCCAGATCTTCCTCTGAATCCTGAAGCTTATCCTGCGCAGCTTTTATTGCATCGATATAGGCATTCAGATAAGTGAAGTCCTCATCTGTGATAGGTGTTACCATAGCGGCTGCTACAGACAGTTTGTCTGCTCTGCTTGAAAGATCAGCAGCAGCATCCTTTTTAGCCTTAGCACTTTCCACTGCCTTTTCTGCATTCTCAAGTGCTTTTTCAGCTTCAGTTACTGCATTCTCAGCATCTGCAACTTTCTGCTTAGCCTCAGCCAGAGCTTTTTCCGCATCGGTTACTTTAGAATATTCCTGCTTCAGAGCATCAAGCTCGTCATTTTTCTGAATAGCGTTTGCCTGTGCGGATGCATAAGCGTTGATAGCTTCGTTGTCGACGTTCTCGTCAGTCTTGCCTTGGGATGCAAGGTCGTAGTCGTGCTGCAGGTCAGCCAGTCTTGCTTTTGCCGATACGTAAGCAAGGATTGCTTCGTTGTCGGTGTCAGCAGTCTTTCCGGCTGCGGCGTCTGCATAAGCGGCCTTAAGGCTCGCCAGCTTGGACTGGGCGTCGGCATAGGCGGCGATTGCGTCGTTGTCTGTTGATGCGTCAGTTTCGCCGTTTGCGGCTTTCGCGTAAGCGGCTTTCAGCTGTGCCAGCTTTGCCTGAGCAGATGCATAAGCGTTAAAGGCTTCGTTGCCTGTTGCCGTGTCGGCTTCACCGTTAGCAGCCTTTGCATAGGCGGCCTTCAGATTTGCCAGTTCGGTCTTTGCTGTTTCGACGGCCTGCTTTGCAGCTGCGAGAGCGTTTGTTTTAGCTTCAGCCGTGGACTTAGCCGTCTTTGCGGCTTCGGTCTTTGCTGTGAGGTCAGCGTTCGCTGCCTTAAGCGCGTCTTCAGCCTGTTGGAGGTTGTCGTTTGCTGTGCGTTGGGTCTCTTGGGCTTCGTTCAGCTGTGTCTGTGCCTCGTCCACATAGCCCTGAAGGATTGTGAGCGCATTGTCGCCGCAGATTGCGTCAAAGGCAGACTGGGCGTTGTCGCGCGTGATGCGGGCACTCTCAAGCGCCTTCTCGGACGCGTCAAGCGTCTTGTTTGCTGCATTGAGTTCATTCTGTGCTGCGGTTACAGTGCTTTTCGCGTTGGTCAGCTTGGTCTGTGCCGCGGTGACAGCCGCGTCAGCAGTCTGCTTTTCGGTCGTCCTTGTGTCGACAAGGGCCTGGGCGCTTTCGACAGCTTTTTCAGCTGCGCCGAGCTGGGTCTTTGCATTAGCAAGTGCCGTGTCAGCAGCCACTTTTGCGGCTTCGGCATTGTCCAGATTGGTCTTTGCCGTTGCTGCAGCAGTTGCTGCGTCGTTGTAAGCCTGAAGCTTTGCTGCAGCAGTCGCCTGCTTTGCAGCCAAATTGGTCTTGGCTTCGTTCCAAGTCGCGATTAGAGTTTTGACGTTTTCCGGAACGGCGTCAGTTGCTTCAGCGCCGCCGAGAACGGCGGTCTTCTGTGCTTCGAGGCCGGACTTGGCCGTCTTTGCGTTTTCAAGCGCGGTATTGGCGTCGTCATAAGCCTTCTGAAGCTTGTCTTTGTCGATGGAATCGACGTAGGTATTGAAAAGCTGTTCGAATTCTTCGACGGTGTAAGTGTAGCCCTGGCGATCGGTACGGCTGCCTTTATATGTTTTAATGTTGCCATATGCAGTAGCTGCCATTCCAA
>JAXJVN010000119.1:0-4769 GCA_036308545.1 Eubacterium sp.
TGGTTTTCTAACCTCTATTATACCACAACTGGGTGCAACTAGGAAGTATAAATTTAAAATTTGACAAAAAAAATCAAGCCTGGTAAGGCTTTGAGGGGATTGGAAACTTATAAAAGTGTCAAACTACCGAGTCCAATAAGTTGTGTAAAATATTCTTTTGTTCCATATATTAACATCGTTCATTCCTCTGTCAAGACAATACCTCTTCGTTTTTACCATCTGTAAGTGATATCTGCAACCCTTTTGCAGCAATCCTTTCCTTATTAAGACAGATTTTACGAATTGTTTATTGTATTTAAAAAATTACCATGCTATCGTTGCCTTTAGCCTCTTAAAATAGGTTTTATTATCGTTTACTGAACGCATTACGCTGACAGAACACAGCAAAGCGTTATTTGCCGCAGCTTTCACAAAAAGAACTTACGGTACAGAGGATTTCTTATAAAGGAGTATCTGTAATTTTATGCTTGAAGAGATCTATACACTTGGAATTGATATCGGTTCGACTACGGTAAAGATTGCCATCCTTGATTCCGAAAAGAATGTGCTTTTTTCCAAATATCAGCGCCATTTCGCCAAAATCCAGGAAACATTAGCCGACCTGCTGACGGAAGCAAAGGAGAAGATCGGTGAAGTAAAACTGCACCCGGTCATCACCGGAAGCGGCGGGCTGACTCTTGCCAATAATCTTGGCGTTCCTTTTGTCCAGGAAGTTGTCGCAGTATCCTCCGCTCTGGAATTCCGCGCGCCTTTGACTGATGTCGCCATTGAACTTGGCGGAGAAGACGCCAAGATCATTTACTTTGAAAACGGCAATGTGGAACAGCGCATGAACGGAGTCTGCGCCGGCGGTACCGGGTCCTTCATCGACCAGATGGCCGCTCTTCTGCAGACAGACGCGACCGGACTCAACGAATATGCAAAAAACTATAAAGCAATCTATCCCATTGCCGCCAGGTGCGGTGTTTTTGCAAAAACGGATATCCAGCCTCTGATCAACGAAGGCGCTACGAAAGAGGACCTGTCTGTTTCCATCTTCCAGGCAGTCTGCAACCAGACCATTTCCGGTCTTGCCTGCGGCAAGCCCATACGCGGCCATGTCGCCTTCCTGGGCGGTCCTCTGCACTTTCTGTCTGAGCTTCGAAAATGCTATATCCGTACGCTGAAGCTGGATGACGAGCATGCGATCGTTCCCCAGGACTCCCATCTTTTCGCGGCAATCGGTTCTGCCCTCAACTATAAGGAAGACGTCACCGTCTCTCTTACAGAACTCCGTGACCGTCTCAGGAAGGGCGTTGCCATGCAGATGGAGGTTGCCCGTATGGAGCCTCTTTTTGCATCGCAGGAAGATTACGACGAATTCCTGGAACGGCAGAGTCACAATAATGTTGCGACCAGAGATCTTTCCTCTTATGAGGGAGACTGCTTCCTCGGAATTGATGCCGGAAGTACGACAACAAAGGCTGCCCTGATCGCCGAAGATGGTTCTCTGCTTTATAGTTTTTACAGCAACAACCACGGGGATCCTCTGGCAACTTCCATCAAAGCAATCCGCGAAATCCATAAGCTGATGCCGGAGTCTGCAAGGATCGTATACTCCGCTTCCACAGGATACGGAGAACAGCTGATCAAATCCGCGCTCATGCTGGATGAAGGCGAAGTCGAAACCATCGCGCATTACACAGCAGCTTCCTTCTTTGATCCGGACGTTGACTGCATCCTGGATATCGGCGGTCAGGACATGAAATGTATCAAAATCCGCGACCATGCAGTCGAATCCGTGCAGCTGAACGAGGCCTGCTCTTCCGGCTGCGGCTCCTTCATTGAGAATTTTGCAGAATCCCTGAACTATTCTGTCCAGGATTTCGCAAAAGAAGCGCTTTTTGCCAAATATCCGGTCGACCTGGGCACCCGCTGCACCGTTTTCATGAATTCCAGAGTAAAACAGGCGCAGAAAGAAGGCGCGACGGTAGCGGATATTTCCGCCGGACTGGCTTATTCCGTCATCAAAAATGCTCTGTACAAGGTTATCAAGGTTTCTGATGCCAAAGAACTTGGCCGTCATATCGTCGTTCAGGGAGGAACCTTCTATAACGATGCCGTTCTCAGAAGTTTCGAGCGGATTGCTGACTGCCATGCCATCCGCCCGGATATTGCCGGTATCATGGGTGCCTTCGGCGCTGCCCTGATTGCCAGACAGCGTTACAAAGGCCAGGAAACCTCCATGCTGCCCTATGATAAAATCGACCGGCTGGAGTATTCTACATCCATGGCATACTGCAAAGGCTGTCAGAACCGCTGCAGACTTACCATTAACCGTTTTTCCGGCGGCCGCCGCTATATCAGCGGAAACCGCTGCGAACGGGGAATTGGCAAACCCAAGAACGCCAATCACATTCCTAACCTTTACGAATACAAGCTGAACCGTATTTTCGGTTACAAGCCGCTCGAAGCGGATGAAGCAGCGCGGGGCAAAGTCGGAATTCCCCGTGTGCTCAATATGTACGAAAACTATCCGCTCTGGTTCACCTTCTTTACAAAACTGGGATACAGCGTCGTGCTGTCTCCTATGTCCAACAAGAAGATTTATGACCTGGGAATTGAATCCATCCCAAGCGACACAGAATGCTATCCTGCAAAAATGACGCACGGTCATATTGAATGGCTGATCCATCAGGGGCTGAAATTTATCTGGTACCCCTGCATTCCTTACGAACGCAGCGAATTCCCGGAGGCGGTAAATCATTACAACTGCCCCATTGTTACGTCCTATGCAGAAAACATCAAAAATAATGTTGAGGAGCTTGCCGATCCGTCTATTAAGTTCATGAATCCCTTCATGGCCATGACCAGTGAAAAAGTTCTGACCGATGAATTGGTAAAGGTATTCAAAGACATACCGGAGGCAGAGGTTCGTTCTGCCGCTCATGCGGGCTGGCTCGAGATGGAAAATGTCCGCCGGGACGTTCAGAAGAAGGGTGAAGAGGTCCTTAAATGGATGGAGGAAACCGGTCATCACGGTATCGTTCTCTCCGGCCGTCCTTATCATATGGACCCGGAAATCAACCACGGTATCCCGGAGATGATCAACAGCTATAATGTAGCTGTCCTTTCGGAGGATTCTATCTCTCACCTGGCTCCGATTGAACGCCCGCTCCGCGTCAATGACCAGTGGATGTACCACACCCGGCTCTATGCGGCTGCCAGCTTTGTAAAAACACGCGACGATCTGGATCTGATCCAGCTCAACTCATTCGGCTGCGGTCTGGATGCAGTAACGACCGACCAGGTCCATGAAATTCTCGACAGTGCCGAAAAAATTTATACCGTGCTTAAAATTGATGAGGTCAGCAACCTCGGCGCAATCCGCATCCGTATCCGTTCCCTTCTGGCGGCCATCCGTTCCAAGAAGGAAGAGCTGCTGGAAAAACCGCGTGAAATCGGCACTTCTGTAGAAAAACGACCGGTCTTTACCAATGAGATGCGGGAGGAAGGCTATACCATTCTCTGTCCCCAGCTTTCTCCGATTCATTTTGATCTGGTTGAAGCCGCTATGCGGTCTGAGGGTTACAACCTTGTCCTCATGCGCAATGACAACAAGAACGCCATCGACCAGGGCCTGCGGTATGTCAACAACGACGCCTGCTATCCTTCTCTGATCGTTGTCGGACAGATCATGGATGAGCTCCAGTCCGGCAAATATGACCTCAACAAGACTGCAATCGTTATGAGCCAGACCGGAGGCGGCTGCCGGGCATCCAACTATATTGCCTTTATTCGCCGGGCCCTCAAAAAAGCCGGCATGGAGCAGATTCCGGTAATCAGTGCCAACCTGGTCGGCCTGGAGAGCAATCCCGGCTTCAAGCTGACAGCCGGCGTAGGCCTGCGTCTCGTATATGCTGCTATTTTCGGTGATATCATCATGAGATGTCTCTACCGCATGCGCCCTTACGAATTAGAAAAGGGATCAGCCGACCGCCTGCACATCAAATGGAGAGATATCTGCATCCATTATCTGCAGGGCAGGCACCTCTCCAAGCACCGCTATAATGAGATCTGCCGCGGTATCATCCGTGATTTCGACCGTCTTCCGATCAGTGACGTTCAGAAACCCAAAGTCGGCATTGTCGGTGAAATTCTGGTCAAGTTCTCTTACGCGGCCAACAACCACCTGGTAGAGCTGCTGGAACAAGAAGGCGCGGAAGCCGTTGTACCGGATTTTGTAGACTTTTTCATGTACAGCTTCTACAATGCCAACTTCAAAGAAGAGCACCTGGGCGGCACAAAGAAGTCCAAAGCCCTCTGCAATGCAGCAATCGCGGCGGTCAATTTCCTCCGCAAGCCAATGACAGAGGAATTTCTCAAGAGCGACCACTTTACGCCGCCGGCAAGAATCCAGGACCTTGCAGAGTACGCTTCTCCGATCGTATCGGTAGGCAACGAGACCGGCGAAGGCTGGTTCCTGACCGGTGAAATGATGGAGCTGATCCATTCCGGTGTTGAAAACATCGTATGCATCCAGCCCTTCGGCTGCCTGCCCAACCATATCGTAGGAAAAGGAGTCATTAAGGCTGTTCACAAGCATTACCCGGAGGCGAATATCGCCGCGATTGACTATGATCCGGGGGCTTCCGAAGTAAACCAGCTCAACCGCATCAAGCTGATGCTGGCATCCGCATTCAAGAAACTTCAGAAGCAGCAGCTCCGTGAAGAAGCTTAATTGCTTTCCTGAAAAAAGGTGAAAAAAGGTGTCAGGTGCTGTGAACAAA
>JAXJVN010000120.1:0-38655 GCA_036308545.1 Eubacterium sp.
AATAAGAATGCAAGCATTCTTACTCTCCTCATTGCTCGCGCAAAAAATAAAACTTTTTTGAACTTTCGAGGATGTGTTTTACTGTTCAGTTGTCAAAGAACATTACAATCCTTACGGATTGAACGGAGATGAAGAGATTTGAACTCTTGCGCCGCTTCTCACGACCTACTCCCTTTCCAGGGGAGCCCCTTCGGCCAGCTTGGGTACATCTCCAAATTGCTCGAATCATAAATCCAATGGATTCATGTTATTCAATTCTGCCTGCCGGAATCTCAATCCATCTCTCGTTAAGCGGAGAGGATGGGATTCGAACCCATGCGCCCTTGCGGACAAACGGTTTTCAAGACCGCCTCGTTATGACCACTTCGATACCTCTCCGAATGGCTTAGTTCAAAGCTGTCTTTCGAACAAGCAAGTCATACTTTATCATCATGTGAAGGACTCGTCAAGTAGAATTTTCATTTTTTTATCAACAACTTTATGCACAATCTATGCACATTCCGTGTGCATAAGCCTGGAAAAGCCTGGTTTTTCGCTATCTTCCGACATATTGTTTTTATTGTCTGAAAATTAGAGCAACTTTCCTTTTTATGACGCTGCTTTTTACATTTTCTTAACATAGCGCCTGTTGAAGAGCCAAGGTGCTCGCTGTTATGGCACCTTTCAATTGTCTGCTGAGTCAGAGTGCTTTCGGTTTGCTGTCTTAAGACTGTCCGGAAGCCCGGTGTTCTGCCGCTTTGTCGCCCTGAGATTCAAAGTGCCAGTCACTTTGATTCCTTCACTTCGCCGTCTTCATCAATTCTTCTGCGATCGGCAGGTCTTCCGGGGTTGTGATCTTGATGTTGCTGTAGGAAGCCCGGTACATGTGAACCTTCCGGTCGCCGTATGTTTCCATGACCATAGCGTCGTCCGTTACTTTCTTTCGTTCTTCCTTTGAAGCATGGGAAAAAAGTTTTTCGTAAGCAGCTTTTATTTCCCTGTACTCGAAGATCTGCGGCGTCTGAACGATCCAGACGCTGCTGCGGTCCGGCGTGGACTGAACAATTCCATTCCCATCCGTGACTTTGACCGTGTCCTTTGACGGCATGCCTGCAACAGCAGTCCCATATTTCCGCACCGCCTGATAGCCATCTTCTATGATCTGTCCATTCAGGAAAGGGCGCACGCCATCCTGTACAAAAAGATAGTCCGTCTCTCCTGCTGCCCGGATGCCCTCATATACGGATTCAAAGCGTTCACTCCCGCCGCGGACGATTGCCGAAACTTTTGTCAGCCCGTAAGCTTCCACAATGTTTTTTCTAATGTAATCAATCAAGTCCGGTCCCGTCACGATAATAATTTCATTGATCCGTCCGGAATCCTGAAATGCCTTGAGCGGATAATAAAGAATCGGCCGCCCGCAGAGGTCAAGAAACTGCTTGGGCCGGTCTGCTCCCATCCGTTTGCCCGAACCTGCGGCAACCACAATGGCTGTGCACCGGATGCTGTTCTTTTTTCCCCTGCTGCCTGTTACTTCTTCCTGCATCATTCACGTTTTTTCCTATTGCAGTCGTCAGTGTCGCTGCTGCCTTTTTTACATGATTCCTATCGTACGCATCCGGATGGCATGCGTTTACATTCCGTCCACCAAACCCATTTATCTCTCGCCAAGCTTCAGATTGGGAACCGCATTCAAAGTCCAGTCACTCCTGGTTCCCTTGATGTATTCATAATAACCGGCGACCCCGATCATGGCAGCATTATCCGTGCAAAAAACAGGCGACGGATAATAGAAACGGATGCCTTTTTTCTCACAGGCTTCCTTCATGGCTTTGCGAAGGGCGGAATTGGATGCCACTCCTCCTGCAATGGCGAATTTGTCCACCCGGTAATCATCGATTGCCCGCATCGCGTTATCGACCAGCTGGTCCACAGCTGCCTGCTGGAAGGAAGCCGCAACGTCCTCCTGGACGATTTTGGTTCCCGTCATCTTGCATTTATTGAGATAATTAAGAACAGCGGATTTCAGTCCGCTGAAACTGAAGTTATACTCTCCTCCTGATGCGTGAGCGCGGGGGAATTCTATGGCATGAGGATTTCCCTGTTTGGATACCTTGTCAATCTTAGGTCCGCCCGGGTACCCGAGTCCTATGGCGCGGGCTACTTTGTCAAAAGCTTCTCCCGCAGCATCGTCGGATGTTTTTCCAAGGATGCGGAATTTGCCATAATCTTCGACAATGACAAGGTGAGTATGCCCGCCTGAAATGATCTCGCACATGAAAGGCGGCTCCAGGTCCGGATGTTCAATATAATTGGCGGATACATGTCCTTCGATATGATGGACCCCGATCAGGGGAATGTGCCTGGCCCAGGCAATCGCTTTCGCTTCCGCAACACCGACCAGAAGGGCGCCGACCAGGCCGGGGCCGTAAGTAACGGCAATCCCATCCAGATCGTCCAGAGTTACATCTGCTTCCTTCAGGGCAATGGTGATGACCTGGTTAATCTTCTCAATATGCTTGCGGGACGCAATCTCCGGCACAACGCCGCCATACAGAGTATGGAGGTCGATCTGAGAGGAAATAATATTGGAAAGAACGGTACGGCCGTTCTTTATTACCGAAGCCGCTGTCTCATCGCAGGAACTCTCAATCCCCAGAATCAACGTTTCTTTATCTGCTGACATTTGTACACCTTCTCTATATATAAAATAAACTGTCATGCAAATTGTTTTGCAACACAACGAGTATAATTCCCCCCGCACAGCTTCCGCTGCTGTGAAGTTCCCGCTGTGCTAAGCGATATGCGCATTGTTTTACACGCTATTTCACTAGTACATCGTTCGTGAAATAACTAGACCAATCCGCAGAATGTTTTTTCGAGAGTGCAGTGGAAAAAACGCAGGCGATGCGGGCATCGCCGCGGCTTTTTACGCTGTGCTATCGGGAAAACAGGCAAGGATTTGGTCCAGTTATTTAAGAAACGATGTACCAGGCTCGAAAATACCTCGCCAAGTGAACATGCCTTCGTTCCAGTTGTAACCCACGTACTACCTCAATCATCCTGAAAATTCAGTTCCAGGTATTTTCCGTCTTCTCCAAGTTCAGCGTTCGGAAATATTTTGCGGATCTCTTTAATATACCATTCCGGGTGCATCATGGAAGGGGAAAAATGTGTCAGCCACATGCGTTCCGGCCGGGCTTTGGCTGCGATCTCCGCCGCATCCCGCATAGTCATATGCTTGTGTTCGACTGCTTTGGCATTCTTTTCCGGATCTCCATACATGCCTTCTGTAATAAGAAGGTCCGCGCCCACTGCTTCTTCTGCGATTGCCGGAACAGGGCGGGTATCCGTCGCGTATACCACTTTGATTCCCTTTCGTTCAGGTCCGAGAACCATATCCGGCGTGTATGTTTTTTCACCGTCTGTTATGGTATTGCCCTTCTGCAGGGGATTCCAGTATTTGAGCGGGATTCCCTCTGCTTTTGCCCTTGCAGGGTCGAACTTCCCGGACCGCAGAAGCTGAATGGTGTAACCGCAGCACAGCATACCGTGCTTGAGCCGAAACGCTTTGATATGATAGCCGTTCGTTTCAAACTCATAAGGCAGATCATCATATTCCACACAGGTGATCTGAAATGGCAGCTCCGGCGCTATGACCCGAAGTCCGTTTACTGCCCGGGTCAGCCCCCTGGGGCCGTAAAGCGTCAGCGGATCCGTGCGGTCCGCATTGGCCATCGCCAGGAGTATCCCCGGCAAGCCGCTGATATGGTCCGCATGATAATGCGTGAAAAGAATGGTATCGATCGACTTGAAGGTCCATCCGTTTTTTTTCAAAGTAATCTGGGTTCCTTCTCCACAGTCGATCAAAAGGCTGCTTCCATTGTAGCGAAGAAGGAGGGAGGTCAGCCACCGCTCCGGCAGGGGCATCATGCCTCCCGTTCCCAAAAGGCATACATCCAGCATAATTTCACCTGTTTTTTTACAGTTTTTTAAAGAAAATTTGAACGGCGTTCGCCGAGTGGGTATGCGAGCATACCCGTTCAGCTCACTGCTCGCGTAAATAAAAATGCAGAGGTCCGTATGCTTACAGACTTCTGCATTATAACAATCAATATTTTTTTCTACAAGAGGACCTGTTAAAAGAACTATCCTCGCGGCAATTTGCCAAAAGAACCGTCCCCATGGCAGCCCCATGGCAGCTATAGCTGGTTTTCCTTGCACGGCCGGATCGGATTCCGGGCATTCTGGACTTACCCAAAAGGCGGTCCGGCCAGATGCATGGATGGAATTGGGAAATTGCATCAGACAGATTTTTGTGAACAAGCCGTTTCAGCGACAACCCATCCGCAAAAAAAAGCGAAGGCACTCCCTCTTTTGGGAACGCCTTCGCTCTCTGTCTTGCTAATAAAATAGCATTGCGAAACTGCCTTGTCAATCACAAATTTCAAGTTTTTACATTAATTTTCTCTATTATTTATTCAGTTTTGATTACAGTGCCAAAAGCTCATAGACCTGCGTCAAGCTTGCTTGTAAGCAGGGCTATAATTAGTTTCTGGTATCTTTATGATACTCGCTGACCCAGGAATCCAGCTGTCTGGACAGGTCTGCCGGCCGTGTCGCGGGCTTAAGTCCCCCGAGGCTGGCTTCAAACTCGGAACGCAGACTCTTGTCCAGTCCCATGTCGTCTGCCGTGCGGGTGTATGCTTCTTCTCCGTCTTTGAGATAGATTCCTGCCAGATAGTCCCTCAGAGCTTTCTGGGTCTGCAGGCAGCTGTATGCGTTTTTAAAGCAGGAGCAGGCTTCGTCCATCTGGAACATGCCCGCGTAAGCGGCTCCCATGTTGTGATAGACTGCGCCTGTAAACTGAGCCCCCAGATGAGAGTCCGATTCCATGCGGAGAATTTCCTTATATATATCGAGGGCCCGCATATATTTGCGGCTGCGGGCAAGGACATCTGCCCTGGCTTTTCGCCTTGCCGGATAAGGCAGGCTCCGGAAGCCTCTGATCTCTCTGGATAGTTCTTCCTGTTCCGCCGCATCCAGATAACGGATTTCGGAAAGCACGGCCAGCGCCATACTTTCTACATCATTTTCATCTTTTCCCCTGATGATTTCCAATGTGCGGGCAAGCCGGTGCATTTGCAGTTCTCTTGCCAGCCACTTGGTCAGCCTTTTTCCAAAAAAATCCTCATCCAGAATTGGTACATAGCTGCGGATCAGGTAGCAGAGTTCTTCGATCGTACGGATGTTAAAATCAAGATCGTCTATGTAGAGGGGCTTCGCCGCTGTACGAGACTGGCACAGGTAAACCGTTGTCATAACTGCCTCCCTTCTTCCAGCGTCTCTTCCCAGACTTTATCACATGGCTTGAAGAAGTCCCCGAACCCCAGGTCCGTAACCTCGATCACACATTTCCCAATTTCCGGATAGAAGAGGTGCAGTCTCAGACGGGTAGCCCTGGGCGGACGTTCCGGCAGGCCGTCCAGGACCATCTGATACTGGACCCTTCTGGGATCGTCAATCCTGCTGACGGAAAAAACAAGGGTTTTTCCGTCTCCCAGAATGCATTCTTCCGTCATGTCCGCTTCATACCAATTGACGCCGGCATTCATAAGCGGAACGTAAGCATTGACGCCGCCGCTCATCATGTACATGCCGATGTTGAGATGCACGAGTCCGTCGCTCAGGTAAAAAACGCCTTTCAGCTTTTTCTCTGTCACGCGCTCTCTGGCGGCGTCGCAGGCTCCCTTGCTGAAAAGGTAATCCTCGCGAAAAACTTTACGTCCGGACCGGAGCAGGACTTTCAGGGCCGGTTTTCCCCAGGACTGGTCCAGGGAATCGCCGTCCAGAATAATGCCGGAATACATGCCTGCCCCCAGCATCTGCTGGGCGAAAGCCTGCATTTCCTGGCTTCTCTCCTCTTCGCTGCCGGACAGGGTCAGAGACCCGTGCAGCTCACAGGTGCCGGTGATCGGTCTTGTATTGTGGTTAAGATGCATGCGCGAGAACTTTACCTGGTCCTGACGGAACTGAAATAAGCCGACGTCACGGTTGCGGATTTCCTCTTTCTCATACATGACCTCATAGAACATGCTTTCCAGATGATCCTGGAGAAAAACTCTCCCTTCCGCCATATCAAGTTCCCGAAAGAAGGCTTTGGCGAAGGCAATATTGTCCTTTGTAATTTCCGGAACGGTCACCATGAGGGCTCCAACGGAACGATCGAAGTCTTCCACGCCTCTGGCAGCAGCCGCTGCTTTGAAGCGTCTGGTAAATTCTTTTATGATTGCTGTTCCGGGTTCGTTGGCTGCCATGCTTCTTGCCCACATGTTCCTGACGTCCACAAGGAATGCCGGACCGCCTTCAAAATCCAGGGAATCCGCAGCCATGCGATCTGTTTTTCTATCGTAACGCGCGATCTGCGGTCTTGTTTCCGTCAGATCCACGCCAATGATCAGGCTTCTGCCTTCCATTTTTTTAATTCCTCGTGCTGATGTAATCTGATTTATTGGTGATACCACGGTCATAGTTCATGCCCGTGCAGGCACGGCATGAACTATGGCTGTTTAACCCTGGCATCACATGAGTTTAAAATAATGATCCACGTACGCGCTCTGCCAGAGATAAGTCTGCAGGGCTTCTTCCAGAGCCGGCGCATCGCCTACGTCGCGGGCACGGAGCATACGGTTTAAGAGGCGGTACTTTGTCCTGCCTCCGGCTTCTGTTTCGGGAGGCGCCGCTTTTCCGACCGGCGTTTTTTCCACCTTTCCGTCTTTCTCGACGGTCAGATAGTAGACAAGGGTTTCACCGTAAAACATGAGAAATTCCCTGGAATAGATGCCGTGGTAGCGGTTTTTCATGGGTTCCGCTTTCCACTCTGCCGTATCGCTTCCCTTGTCCAGAATCTGGTAGTGAAGCTCTACGCAATCCGCTCCCTGCACTTTTGTCTCGACAAAAACCTTGTCATCCACAGAAAACTCCTGGGCGAGTTTGGTCGGCAGTTCCTGCCAGAAGCGGAAACGATAGCCCCGCTCATTGAGAACGGCCAGAATCTGCTCCGCAAGGGCCAGCTGTCTGTCGGTAAGGGCGTCTGTCTCCGTATAATGAAGGAGCAGTGCCATCCAGCAGACCCTGTCCAGCTGCCAGCCGCCCAGCAGCATCTGCTCGGTCCAGCCGAATAGTTCATCCGGAACCGATTCTCCATTGAGGAAGTATCGGGCAGACAAAAAGGCGCAGTAATCCCGGACCAGGCTGTGGCTGCCGCCTCCTTTAATATAAGAGGACAGGATACGGCCCAGATAAGGCGGAAAACTGTGTTCAGCCATCGACCGCCTGAGAATACGCTCATTCAGGTTCATAGCATTCAGCTTGAAGCCGGATACTTTATTCCACAGTCTGGCAAGATCTTTTGCACTTCCTTTGTGGAAATCCCGGAGGTAGCAGAGAATAACGTCGTCGTATTTTCCTGCGTAATAGACCGCTTCAGCCAGTGCCAGGGCTTCCTCGTCCCCTTCCATTTCCAG
Source organism: Eubacterium sp. (assembly GCA_036308545.1). Lineage (GTDB taxonomy): Bacteria > Bacillota > Clostridia > Lachnospirales > Lachnospiraceae > Bilifractor. The sequence goes on from JAXJVN010000120.1 coordinate 7,506, forward strand.
GGAAAGAATGATCCGGCTGATCAGGCGTACCAGGAGTCCTTCGTCTATGTCCTCATGCCCGTAGGTCGTAACCATCTGAAAAGCCTTTTGGTAAAAGCCTTCCCGGATCAGCAGTTCTGCAGCTTCCTTTTTCACTGTGGTGCCATACTTTTCCACGTCCATTTGGCCAAGGAAGTCTTCCGTTCCGGGATTCTCCGTATGTTCAGAATAATACTGCAGAAGCTTTCTGCGAATAGCAATCCGGTATTCTTCCCGGAAGTCCGGATTTTCTGCCGCAAGCCGGTAAATCCGGACATTTTCCGCGGTCACATTCCCAAGTGCATCAGCCTGTCCGCACACGATCCGTTCACAAACGGAGCTGTCGATGCCCTTCTGCAGGCAATGCTCTGCCGTACCGTCCAGTTCTGCCATTGGATTAAGAGAACAGGAGGAGTCCAGGGGAAATCTCCTCTTCATACCGTCTTCCATAAGGAGAACCGAATCCCGACCCGGAATTCTGGGATAGGCCGTCCCCTCCGAAAGCGGATAGACCGCTTCGTCCCGGACGGTTCCCGAGCGTACGACCAGATTGCGTATGGAAGGATCCGCGCAGGTAAATTTCCGCGCTCCAATCATGGCTGCCGCCTGCTCCGCTTTTTCCTTTGTATCCGGGAAACGGTAGAATTCCCGGTAGAGGATCATATAATTTTCATCAATCCTGCCTCTGGCAAGAGAATCCGACGTAAAGGTACGGATCTGGCGGGCATAATTGGAATAGGTTCCGGAATCCTGCTCCCTGTGAAGGACGACGCTGGCATAAAGCAGGGCTTTTGTACGGTCGCCCAGGGTATTATTGTATGCAAAATACATCCTGACCGGAGCCGGGATGACATATTCCGCCGTATAAGGGCAGGTCTCCATGTAATATTCATACAGCCTGACGATGCGCAGGTCCTGTTCCACCGCCTTCTCATACCAGGGAAAATTTTCTTCGGCCAGCGGCTGTCCCAAAATGATAAGCTTGAGAATCGCCTCCAGAACGTCGCGATTTCCGAATTTGCCATAACCTCCGGCAAAGGTCCTCTTAAGGGCCGGCGAATAGCGTTTCATGTTGACAATGGAAAGGTAGGCAGCCCTGCTCAGGATGCTTTCCGTCATCAGATTATGACGGGTCCCGAATCCCAGAACGCGGATCGTAAAGGGCGACATGCTGCGAAGCAAAGCTTCGTCTCCGGCAATCAGGTTCCAGGCATCCAGAAGAAGCAGCGGGCTGGTGCTGCCTGCGTTGAAGCAGGTCTCCATCTCCTTGAGTTTTGTAACCGGGAGGATGCTGTCCTTTTCTCTCTGAATCAGATTAAGCAGGATATAGCTGTCCTGATGGCGGGCATAAAATCGCATGAGAGAAGGCAGAATGTTCCTCTTCTCTTTGGGAAGCAGATCTGTCTGCTTTGCCAGATAGAGGTAAAAACCCTCATCCTCGTCGTCGTCAAGCCTGCCATCTGCCGGGCGCAGCTTCATCAGTTCCTCGAGGGCAGTTTTTTTGTCTTCCTCTGACCAGGCAAGGAAAGCCCGGTAAAGGCGGGCTTTTACATTTTGTTCCTCTGCCTGGATCAGTTCCGCCACGGTCATCTTGCTGCTTTCCAGCCAGGATGGGTAATCCAGAATGTGAAGGCGCAGATTGACCAGGTCACGCAGAAGCCAGGCGGTTTTTTTCTGTTTTTCCAGGAAGGCCGGACGGTACTGCCTGCTTCCTTTGGAAACACTGATCCGGAAGGTCAGGGTCTGATGAACGCCTTCGATCCGGATGGTGCCATTGTTCAGCCCATCCCCAAGCGCATCGTAATCTATGATATATTCCAGTCCGTAGACTTTGCCGATAAAGTCTTCGGTCGTAATCGTCTTCTTGCTTACATGCAGGAAACGTCCGGCAGCAGACACATCCAGATGGGCATAGCCCCAGCCGCTCCGATAGACATAAAGCGTGCCTTTCCTGGATGTCTGAATGTCAAATTCTTCCTCTGCCTCCCGGTCCAGGCTGAAAGCCAGCTTTTCCTTGCAGCCGGCAGCCACCAGGAATTCCTCCATGTGCTGATACGTTACCGGATTCGTAGAAAGTCCTTCATAAAGCAGCCTGTATGCCGCATCTTTTCCGGTCAGAAGGTCCTCAAAATCCCCACGCGAAAAAAGCCGGAATCCCTCCCGCATGTTTTTCCGGCAGAGTTCTGTAAAAGCAGCCAGATCCTTTACCCCTTCCGGAACCGGAACGGATTCTCCTGCCGTTACCACATTGACCCGGACAGAAACCACAGCCGGTTTTATGGTACCGCTGAGGTAAATCTTGCCCCGAAAGGAGTCACCTCGTGAAAGGCCTCTGGCATCCAAACCGAATTCCACACGGCACTTCCTGCCGGCAAAGGTACCCTCTGCCAGAACGATCCGGGTAGAGCCCGACTGGATCAGACCCTCTATGAAAGTCTCCTTATCCGGGGAGAATTCCAGAACGCCCTGACCTACGGTCCCTTCCGGAACAGCGAAGGTCATTTTGTCATCAGTAAGGACAAGGCCCGGAAGTTCCTCCAGGTAACTGTCAATTTTGTTCTTCTTCGTTTCAGTCAACTTCAATCACTCCAAACACGCAGACTTATCCCCTGTCTGCTGTTTTTCCAAAATTATCAATCTTTCTCCTGCAGGAAGGACAGGTCTCCGTTGTGATCCTTGCTTTCCTTCTCCGTGATATATTCCCGCATCTTGCTGAAGCTTTCCTCGCTCAGCCAGTGCTCAATACCGCAGGCATCTTCGTATGCAATCTCCTCATCCACGCCCAGATGGACCAGCCAATCCTTGAAGAATCTATGGCGCTCTGCCATTTTTTTTGCAATTTTCATACCGGTCTCTGTCAGAACCAGATTGCTGTCTTTGCCTTTTTCCTCGAGATAACCTTCCTGGCGCAGCTTGGCAACCGCTATACTGACGCTTGGCTTGGAATAGCCTAACTTATTGGCTACCTCGATGGAACGACAGGAGCCCTTCTTCTCTGTGATCATCAGGACTGCTTCCAGATAATCTTCCATGGACTGTTTTGATTTCGGCATAATGATTTCCTCACTTCTTTTATTCACGACCTGTTTTTCCGGATGCAGCATATAAAAACGCTTTCGCAGTTTCTGCCCTGCTGCCTTTTTATCATCTGAATTTCAGATATAGATATTTCTATTTTACCACGGGAAAATTAAGAAAGAAATGGTCTTCTGAACGGTATGGAAACGTAAACTGCCACGTAAAAGAAGCCGGAACTCTTGAATAAAAAAGGGTTCCGGCTTCTTTTACTTTTTACCTGTCAACTCGGGAACTCCACTCTCTCGTGGACCAGGTCATTCTTTTTCGATAATTTCACCGCTGCGGTAGGCCGCCAGCAGTTCTTTGAGTTCAGAGATGCGTTCCTTGAGTCTCAGTCCGTCGTCGGTGTCGCCGACATGGAGGCGGTGAGGCGCGTTATAAATGGTCGTCCGTTCGGAGTGGATGTCCGTTTCGTTGTGGATGGCATCCTCGGTGGACGTAAAGGGCTTATGGGCTGCCAGCATCATGCCGTAAGAATTGTAGATCAGGGTATAGCCCGCAATTCCGGTCTTGGACTGGTAAGCCTTGGAGAAGCCGCCGTCGATGATGAGGACCTTGCCGTTGCACTTAACCGGGCTTTCTCCGGAGCTCTGCAGGACCGGAACATGGCCGTTGATGATGTGGCCGTTCTCTGTCGCGCCGAATTCGGTCAGGATGCGGTCCATGACCTCTTCGTTGTCCAGCAGGTGATAATAAGGATTCTTGTGCTCTACATGGGTCTCCGGCTCCTCCAGGAAGTAGCGCTCGAAGGTCGCCATCCTGTCCTTGCCGAAAAGCGGCGACTTGGGACTTGCCCAGATGAAGTAGAGGATGTCGCGCCCCTCTTCCCGCTTGTCCGCATGGGTCGAGAAGAAGGCTTTGCGGACATACATCTCCAGGATATCATACAGGGCTTTTCCGGTGTATTTTGTGCCAAAAACATCGACCGGCAGGAATTTGCCGTCCTCGGTCAGAGGGATGCAGCCGTGATAAAGCAGGTTGTTGTTAAATACCTTGTAGAGGCTGCCTTTGTTCAGGAGCAGATTCATGTGATCCTGCAGCTTCTCGCAATGGAGAAAGGCTCCCTGCATGCGTTCCATAACTTCCTGTTCTTCCGGTGTAAGCGCATAGGGATCTTTTGGATCGATGGTCGGGAAGTTTTTATCCAGCAGCTTATAGGTCTTGCCTTCTATGGTAATGGTTCCCTTGTCATAGTCAATCTTGTCCAGAAGCAGGCGGTTGTCCATTTCGAAACCAGGGCGCTTGTGGATCAGCTGGCCTTCCAGCTTGAACTGGATGATGGAAACGGCCTTGTGCATCATCATGTTGAGGCGGTCTTCCTGAGCATTGTAGGACTGGCCTTTAATTTTGAAAACCTTGCAGGGATCCTGGCCATATACGGAGGTCGCGAAGGTAGCCAAAGGCAGCATGTTGATGCCGTAGCCATCTTCCAGGATGTCCAGGTTGCCATAGCGGGCACTGATTCGAAGGACGGTAGCAATGCAGGGAAGAGATCCCGCCGCGGCTCCCATCCAGAGAATGTCGTGGTTGCCCCAGGTAATATCCAGAGAGTGGTACTCCATGAGCTTGTCCATGATCCGCTGGGGACCCGGGCCTCGGTCATAGATATCGCCCAGGATATGCAAATGATCGACGACCAGCCGCTGGATCAGCTCGGACAAAGCGATGATGAAGGGCTCTGCGCTGCCAATCTGGATAATAGTCTCAATAAGGGTATTGTAATAAGCTTCCTTGTCCAGGACCTCCGGCTTCTCTGTGATCATCTCTTCAATGACATAGGCGAAGTCCTTGGGAAGGGCCTTGCGGACCTTGGACCTGGTGTACTTGGACGCAGTCGTCTTGCAGACCTCGATCAGACGGTAAAGCGTGATCTTGTACCAGTCGTCCATGTTGGGCTCGGTCTTTTTTACAAGGTCCATCTTCTCCTTGGGATAATAGATCAGCGTCGCCAGGGCGTTCTTGTCTGCATTGCTTAAGGTATGTCCAAAGACATCGTCAATCTTCTTCTTGACTGAGCCGGAGCCGTTGCGCAGAACGTGGGCGAAGGACTCGTACTCACCGTGCACATCTGTGATGAAATGCTCCGTGCCCTTGGGCAGGTTGAGGATGGACTGGAGATTGATGATCTCCGTCGATGCCTTGGCAATAGACGGATACAGCTCCGCCAGGCGTTCCAGGTACTTGTGGGACAGCTGAGTTTCGTTCCCTTCATGGTCTTTGCAGCTTGTCATTCTTTTTCTCCTCCGTGCAATTTCCCAATTTTTGTTATTCAGAAGTTTGTTTCAAGCCAAAGGTATCAAACAGTGAAATCTGGTTTGTCTCGGGCAGGTCGCTGAGGATACCGAGGCGGTCCAGGTTATCAGTTACGGTCTTGCCTACTTTTGCCCTCCTTCGGAAGTCATCCTTGGACAGGAACTTGCCGTCGCGGGCCGCCAGAGCTACGCCGTCGGATGCCTGGGCACCAAGTCCGTCTATGGCGTCGAGGGATGCCATGAGGTGCTTGTCGTCGGCGATCTGAAAGCGGTGGGCCTGGGCCTTATAAATGTCAACCGGCACGAAGCCGTAGCCGCGGGCGTACATCTCTTCTACGATCCGCATATCCTTTAACTGGTCCTGTTCCAGCTTGGACAAAGCTTCCGGACCGAACTTGATATCTTTCCGCCTGCGGAATTCCGTCAGGTATTCTTCCAGTCTTTCCTGTCCCAGACACATCTTCTCATAAGAGAACGCTGTGGCGCGGATGGAGAAATAAGCCGCGTAGTAAGCCAGAGGGTAGTAAATCTTATACCAGGCGATGCGGTAAGCCATCATAACGTAGGCAGCTGCATGCCCTTTCGGGAACATGTACTTGATCTGCTTGCAGGACCAGATATACCAGTCGGGTACGCCGTGGGCCAGCATCTCCGGCTCCCACTCCGGATTGACCAGGCCTTTTCCTTTACGGACACGCTCCATGATGGTGAAAGACTCTTCCGGATCCATTCCTTTTCCAATCAGGTAGGTCATGATATCGTCTCGGGTACAGATTGCGGTGGCCAGGGTACACTTGCCCTGCTCGATCAGGGTCTGGGCATTGCCCAGCCACACGCCGGTTCCGTGGGACAGGCCTGAGATACGGACCAGGTCCGTAAAGGATTTAGGCTTGGTGTCCTGCAGCATCTGCATGACGAAGTCGGTTCCCATTTCCGGGATTCCCAGAGAGCCCAGCGGGGTGCCGCCGATATCTTCCGGCTTGATTCCAAGAGCTTCCGTGCCGCTGAAGAGGCTCATGACCTTGGGCTCGTCCAGGGGGACGTCGGTTGCCTTGGTCTTGGTCAGATCTTCCAGCATTCGGATCATGGTCGGATCATCGTGTCCAAGGATATCCAGCTTGAGCAGGTTGGAATCAATGGAATGGTAATCGAAATGGGTCGTTACGATGTCCGTGGTCGGATCGTCCGCCGGGTGCTGGACCGGCGTAAAGGAGTTGATATCCTCCCCGAAGGGCAGAACGATGATGCCGCCCGGATGCTGGCCTGTCGTACGCCTTATGCCGACGCAGCCCTGTACGATCCGGTCGATTTCACAGTTGCGCTTGTGAATGCCCTTCTCCTCAAAATAGTTTTTGACATAGCCGAAAGCGGTCTTGTCCGCAAGGGTACCGATGGTCCCCGCGCGGAAGGTCTGACCGGCTCCGAAAATGACCTCTGTATATTTGTGGGCCTTGGACTGATATTCACCCGAGAAGTTCAGGTCAATATCCGGCTCCTTATTTCCCGCGAAGCCCAGGAAGGTTTCGAAGGGGATGTTGAAGCCCAGTTTCTTTAATGGCTTGCCGCACTTGGGGCAGACCGCATCCGGAAGGTCGACGCCGCACCTTGTCTCGCGCGTCATCTTCTGCACAATCTCGGAATCGAAGTCCGCATACTTGCAGTTTGGGCAGAGATAATGCGGCTGCAGAGGATTAACCTCCGTGATTCCCGCCATGGTCGCAACGAAGGAAGAACCTACGGACCCCCGCGAACCAACCAGATATCCGTCCTCGTTGGCCTTCCATACCAGTTTCTGGGCAATGATGTACATAACCGCGTAGCCGTTGGAAATAATAGAGGTAAGCTCCCGTTCCAGACGGGCTTCCACAATCTTAGGAAGCTTATCGCCGTAAATCTCATGTGCCCTTCTATAGCAGATTTCCCGCAGGGTCTTGTCCGAATCCGGAATGACCGGCGGGAACTTACCTGCTCGGATGGGGCTGATCTTCTCGACCATGTCCGAAATCAGGCGCGGATTGTCAATAACGACCTCGCGAGCCTTTTTTTCACCCAAGTAGGAAAACTCTTCCAGCATCTCCTCGGTGGTCCGAAGGTAGAGTGGCGCCTGGTCCTCCGCGTCGGAGAAGCCCTTTCCTTTCATGATGATCCTGCGATAGATGGAATCCTCCGGGTTCATGAAATGGACGTCGCAGGTGGCAACGACCGGCTTGTGGAACTGCTCTCCCAGCTTGACGATTTTCCTGTTGATATTCATCAGGTCCTCGTCGGAATTGACGTTTGGCACCTTCTCGTCCGGGATCATGAAACGGTTGTTGCCTAAGGGCTGGATTTCCAGATAATCGTAGAAATTGACCAGTCTGGCGATCTCGGCGTCCGAAGCCCCGCGCAGGAGAGCCTGGTAAAGCTCGCCCGCCACGCAGGCGGTTCCGATGATTAGGCCGTCCCTGTATTTTTGAAAAACGCTTTTGGGCAGCTTTGGCTGCCTGTTGTAGTAGTCGATATGGGAAGCGGATACGCAGCGGTAGAGGTTGACGCGTCCGGTCTCGTTCTTAGCCAGGATAATGGCATGGTGGCTGGGCAGTTTTTTTACCGCGTGAGCAGCTGCCGAGCCTTCCTGATCCAAAGTATCCAGGTCGTAAATCTCCCGCTTGTCCAGCATCTTGACGAACTTGACAAAAATCTCTGCCGTACAGCCGGCATCGTCAACCGCCCGGTGGTGGTTCTCCAGAGAGACGTGAACAGCTTTGGCTACCGTGTCCAGCTTGAACCTGGAAAGCTCCGGCAGGAGCAGGCGGGCCATGGCTACAGTATCGACGTAGGTAAAATCGTGGGCGATGCCTAAGCGGTCACAGTTTTTCTCAATAAAGCCCATATCGAAATCCGCATTGTGGGCGACCATGACGGCGCCCTTGCAGAAGTCCAGGAACTTTGGCAGGATGACTTCGATCGTTGGATAGTCCATGACCATGCGGTCGGAAATAGAAGTCAGCTGTTCAATATTGTGGGGAATGGGAACCTCAGGGTTGACAAAGGTCGAAAACTTATCGACGATCTCGCCCTTCTCCACACGGACCGCACCGATTTCGATGATGCGGCAGGTGTCATTGGACAAGCCGGTCGTCTCAATATCAAAAACAACAAAATCTCCGTGCAGGCTCTGCCCTTTGCTATTGGTGGAAATGCCTTTTCCATCGTCTACCAGGTAGGCTTCCAGACCGTAGATGACCTTGAAAGGCGCAGAAACCTTCTTGAGCTCGTCCTTGGTGGCTTCCGGGTGCTCCTTCTGGTACTGCTTGCGGTAGTCCCCGTCGATATCTTCGATGGCATGATTGGCGTCCGGGAAGGCCTGGACGACACCATGGTCGGTGACGGCAACCGCCGGCCAGCCCCACTTGTAAGCCTGCTTGACGATTGTTTTTACATCGGTAACGCCGTCCATATCGGACATCTTGGTATGGCAGTGGAGCTCAACCCTTTTCACCAGGGCATTGTCCTGGCGGCCGGTGCGGAAGTTGAAGCTCTTCTTGATGCCGTTTACCCGGACGAACATGAGCTCGTGCTCATAGGTATCCACGCCGACCGTGCCCTTGAGCTTGACAAAGCTGCCGACCTTGAGCAGCTTCTCGCAGGTCTTCTTGAGTTCGCCGTCCATGAAAATCTTTGCTTCAATGGTATTGGTATCATCTGTGATGGAGAACTTGGCCAGGGCCTTCTCATTGCGCATGTCACGGATGTCCATGGCCAGGATCTGGCCGGCTATCGTCGCCTCGCCGGACGTCTCGTCCAAGTCATCGATACTGACCGCGTCGCTGTCAAAGTCTTTGCCATATAAAACCGGAGAGTCTTCTTCCGGATGGAAGGTATAGACTGCTCCCGGATTGAATTTTCCTTTTCCTTTAAAAGCTTTGCGGCCGTAGCCGGACTTGCCGGCGCCGCCCTTAAAGCCATTGCGGTCCTGGTTTTCCCGGTTCTTGCGGGAGAAAGTTCCTGAGCCGGCTGCGCTATTCTGCCCTGCAGATGCGGCTGCTCCTGCTGCGCCCGCGGATGCAGCAGCCCCATTCTGACCTGCCGATGCCGGATTTCCTGCACTGCCTGTCATGCTTCCTTCCGCAGCGGAACCGTTTGCTGCGCCATTATGATCCGCAGATGCGTATTGACCCGGGGCGCCGATGGCTCCTGTCATAACAGCATCGCCTGTATTACCGATTAATGCCGCGGCATTTCCGCCTGCAGATACACCTGCATTTGCAGAATTGTTCTTTACGCCGGCACCTTCCGTGTTTTCTGCTCCGTCTCCATATTCCTGGCTGTCATAGTTTCTCAAGAGGCCGGCCTGACGGAAGATGCGCGAAGCTTCCTCCTGCATCCTCTTCTCACCCTCAGCAAGACTCTTGCGGACGCCTGAATCGTAGTAAGAAATACGGATCCTCAGGTCCAGCCCGCAGCGGTCGCGGAAGATTTTTTCCAGCATCACGACGATCTCATGCTCACGCTTGCGGGAGACCCCATTGTCCTCCAGGCAGAGATTCATCTGATACTCGTCTTCGAAGTTTATTTTTGCTGTAGAGACGGCATGGTAGAGATAGTGGTCCTTCTGCCGGCATTCCAGTTCAATGCTGGACCGATAGACATCCATGAGCCTTTTGGGAGTATACTGACCGGACAGGCGGAAATATTCCTTAACGACGACCTTGATGCCGGACCCCTGAAGCATCTGTTTTTCGATGGCTTCCTGAAGGGCATAGATATACTTCTTGTGGATCCACTCCCTTGATTCCAAAAAGACAAAGAGAGTCCTTGTCTTTCTGGAAAGGGCAAGCCGCAGGACCCGGGCAAGGCTGATATACTCATTTGTTTCCTCGTCCAGTTCCAGTCCCGGAAAAACTTCTTCAATTGTCTTGGTCTCGGTCTCTGTCGTCTGCAAATAAGTTACCTTCTATTTCTAATCGTCCAAATGGATCTGACTCAAATAAATCTGACTTTAAGCCTTGATGGCGCAGAATCACTCATTGCACCGCTTACAGGCAGGTTTGACGTGGTGCATGAGTTTGGTCGCTGTAATCAAATGCTGTATTTTCCGGATTCCAGCATGACCTGGAGTTCTCCTTTAAGGGTCTCGAGCAGCCGGTCTTCCGGTACTTTCTTTATAATTTCGCCGTGACGGATGAGGAGGCCTTCTCCCTTGCCGCCGGCGATTCCGATGTCTGCTTCACGGGCTTCACCGGGTCCGTTGACCGCGCAGCCCATGACAGCTACCTTGATGTTCATGGGGAGGTCGCGTACCATTTCCGTTACCTGGTTGGCTAAACCGATCAGGTCGATCTGGGTCCGTCCGCAGGTCGGGCAGGATACGACTTCCACTCCGCCCTTGCGGATGCCCAGTTCTTTTAAGATGAACTTGCCCGCACGGATTTCTTCGAGCGGGTCTCCGGTCAGGGAGACACGGATAGTATCTCCGATTCCCTCGTAGAGGATGATGCCTATGCCCATGGCGGATTTCATGGAGCCGTTCAGGATAGTTCCGGCTTCCGTAATGCCGACGTGGAGGGGATGGTCCGTCCGGTCGGCAATAAGCTCGTGGGCTTTGACCGCCATCATGACGTTAGAAGATTTAATGCTGATGACCAGGTTGTCATAGCCCATATCCTCAATCGTAGCAGCTTCCGCCAGGGCGCTCTCTACAAGGCCCTCCGCCGTCACTCCGCCGTACTTCTCGAGAAGATTTTTTTCCAGAGAACCGCTGTTGACGCCGACACGGATGGGGATGCTGCGCTCTTTGCAGCAGTCAACAACCGCCTTGACCCGGTCTTTGGAGCCGATGTTGCCGGGATTGATGCGGATCTTGTCCGCCCCGTTCTCTACCGCCGCAATGGCCAGCTTGTAATCAAAATGAATGTCCGCGACCAGCGGAATGCTGATCTGCTTTTTGATTTCTGACAGAGCCTTCGCCGCTTCCATAGTCGGAACCGCGCAGCGGATGATATCGCAGCCCGCTTTTTCCAGCGCCTTGATCTGGGCGACCGTCGCATCGACGTCCTCAGTTTTGGTATTGGTCATGGACTGGATCAGGATGGGCATGCCGCCGCCAATCACAGCATTTCCAATCCAGACTTTTTTCGTTTTTCTTCTTTCCATATTGGTCCTGTCTTGAAGCATTTGACCCATTCTAATGGCAAATGCATCCTGGTTATATGCTATTTCTGTTATCTTATTTAAACGTGGCAGTTGATTTCAGCACACCGCGTCAGATTCCAATAATGCCGCAGAGTTTTATTGACATTCGCGGATTCAGCTCTCTTGCGCAATCCTATAGATCAGGATTTTCCGCTGACTTTATTGATCCGCTTATACGTGCAGAAGGTATATTCGATATCAAAATAGGTTTCTTCCTCTCCTTCTTCTGCCAGCTTCCACTTGGGGCTCTGGTCCAGGTCCGGGAAGTGACGGTCTGCCTCGTAGCTGTAATCGACCTTGGTCACATAGCAGGTGTCGCAGTAAGGAAGAAGCAGGCGGTAGATATGTTCGCCGCCGATCACATAAACGCGGTCGGTGTCATACTTCTTCAGTTCCTCCAAAAGTTCATCCACGCTGTGGACGACCGCCGCACCGTCGACGCGGAAATTTTCGTTTTTGCTTAAGATAATGTTAGTCCGGTCACGCAAGGGTGAACCTCCAGGCAGCGTCTCAAGAGTTTTCCTGCCCATGACGACGACATTTCCCATGGTCGTATCCCGGAAAAACCGGAGGTCCGCAGGAATCTCAACCAGCGTTTTTCCCTTGTTGCCGATGCCCCATTTCAGGTCAACACATACAATTGCTTTCATATTTTTTCCAAAAATCCTCTCTTTGTGAAGGATAACTCTTTCCGTCGGGACGGTTTTTCTGCTTCGATATGATTTATCTTTTCACCGAAAGCCTATACAAAATTATTTTAGCATTCCCGCAGTCTACATACAAGAACAGGGTCGACACAGGTTTGACTTGAAACCTCCCGGGAGAGGAGATGAGAGCCTATGCGAATAACCTTTCATCCTGGTAGTTTCACTATCACGATTATCGTTAGAAAAAGAAAGAACCCCAGAGGATGCTCCCCTGGGGTTTTCGCGTGAAACGATTAATACTGCTTATCAGAGCTTCGGTCCGGCGGCAACCAGTGCCTTGCCTGCCTCGTTGCCCTCATACTTCTTGAAGTTCTTGATGAATCTCGCAGCCAGATCCTTTGCTTTTTCATCCCACTCTGCGGCATCTGCATAGGTGTCGCGGGGATCCAGGATTGCCGGATCTACGCCCGGGAGTTCGGTCGGCACTTCGAAACCGAAGTATGGGATTGTCTTTGTCGGAGCCTTGGATACACTGCCATCCTGAATGGCTGTGATGATTCCACGGGTATCCTTGATAGAGATACGCTTGCCGGTTCCGTTCCAGCCGGTGTTCACCAGGTATGCCTTCGCACCGCTCTTCTCCATTCTCTTGACCAGTTCTTCTGCGTACTTGGTCGGATGCAGCTCCAGGAACGCCTGGCCGAAGCATGCAGAGAATGTCGGGGTCGGCTCGGTGATGCCACGCTCGGTTCCAGCCAGCTTTGCTGTGAATCCGGACAGGAAATAGTACTTGGTCTGTTCCGGAGTCAGGATGGATACCGGCGGCAGTACGCCAAATGCATCAGCGGACAGGAAAATCACATTCTCAGCGGCAGGACCGGAGGAGATCGGATAGACCTTCTTTACTATCTTCTCAATGTGATCGATCGGATAGGAGACACGGGTGTTCTCCGTCACGCTCTTGTCTGCGAAATCGAGCTTGCCGTCTTCTGAGACAGTGACGTTCTCCAGCAGGGCGTTTCTCTTGATCGCGTTGTAGATATCCGGCTCGGAATCCTTGTCCAGGTTGATGACCTTTGCATAGCAGCCGCCCTCAAAGTTGAAGACGCCGTTGTCATCCCAGCCATGCTCGTCGTCTCCGATGAGGAGTCTCTTCGGATCGGTTGAAAGCGTGGTTTTGCCGGTTCCGGAAAGTCCGAAGAAGATGCTGGTGTGCTTACCCTCATAGTCTGTATTTGCAGAGCAATGCATAGAAGCGATGCCCTTCAGCGGCAGGTAGTAGTTCATCATGGAGAACATACCCTTCTTCATCTCGCCGCCATACCAAGTATTGATGATGACCTGCTCGCGGCTGGTAATGTTGAACATGACGGCTGTCTCGGAGCGAAGGCCCAGTTCCTTGTAATTCTCTACCTTTGCCTTGGAGGCATTGTATACGACGAAGTCCGGTGTGAACTCTGCTTCTTCCTCAGCGGTCGGCACGATGAACATATTCTTTACGAAATGTGCCTGCCATGCCACTTCCATGATGAAGCGGACAGCCATGCGGGTGTCCTTGTTTGCTCCACAGAAAGCATCCACGACATAGAGTTTCTTGTTGCAAAGTTCCTTCTTTGCGATTTCCTTGCATGCAGCCCACTGTGCTTCTGAAGCTTCATGGTTGTCGTTCGGGTACTCCGGTGTATTCCACCAGACCGTATTCTTTGAATTCTCGTCCATGACGATATATTTGTCTTTCGGAGAACGTCCGGTAAATTCGCCGGTCATAACATCAACAGCACCAAGTTCGCTGACGTAGCCCTTCTCAAAGCCTGTAAGACCAGGTTTGGTCTCCTCATCGTAGAGATCCTCATAGGAGGGATTATAGACAATTTCTGTAGTTCCGGTGATACCATACTGTGTTAAATCGATTTTTGCCATTCTTCAAACCTCTTTATCTTATGATGGATTGTTGACGACACTTTTATTATACATGGAAGAAAAAATATGTCACGAAAAAAATCGCTGAAATTTATTGATTTTTTTAGAGTTTTTTTTATTACAGCTTCTCTCCTGCCTATTCTTATATAACCTCTGCAGACGGGCATGTCTAACGTGAAATCACTTTCTGTTAGATTTCCCCAAAAAAGCAAGGAATGTGCCCAAAAAAATGCAAATATCCGACAAATTGCAGTAGTAGTCTACGCCAGACTTCTGCATCCTTCCGTTGTCCGGCCAGGTCGACGCATCCCAGACGATATCCCTGAGATCGGTACCCTTGATGGAAGCATCAACATGCAGGTAGTCGGTCACGTAGCCTTTGACCATGCGATCGACCAGATTATTGAGTCCGCCTGCTGCCGCAAGAGAAAGGCCAATGCGCTCTACTCCCTCCCACTTCTTGCCTGCCGCAAGGCTCACCTGCTTCTGGACCGGATGGTCCGTCACGCCCCGCAAGTGAAGGCCTGCTGCCTTGAGGAGATCTTTTTTGCCCGGCATGGCAGCAAGGCCCTTGGGCAGCTTGTCCCTCGAGGCGTCCAGCGAGGCAAGGCCGGCAAAAAAGGCCATCAGCATGGACCCGCTGATTGCCATGACCGCTTTGGGATTATCCTGAAGCAGGTTCATGGCCATGCCGCGGTTCTCCACCCGTCTTAATTTGACGGTTCCGTCTGCCAGTTCAATTGTGCGGTCCTTCAAGACCTTCTCAGCCAGGAGCTTCAGCGCAGTATCCGCCGTAAAAACCCCAGTCATTAACTTCATTTCTGATTTCATATTGTACCTCGAGGTGGCAAAGTGAGGTGGCAAAGTGACAGGCACCTTGCCACCTTTATCACAGCCAGATGCCTTGCTCTGCGGACCATCTTGTTTTCTTTTGACTGCCGGAATTCAACAGAGGTTCTGCAAAGTTTTTTACCTTTAAAACAGCTTCTTTGAAAGGGATAGCTTCAATGGCTTTTTTCTTTTTCAAGAACGCATTCCATCTGTTCCGGTGCAATGGATCCTGAAGAAATTCCGAACCAAAGGCTGCCGTATCCATTGAGAGCGCAGTGCCTCGGTTTTGAAAAGTTTCTACTACAGCCTCTTTCACTTTATCATAGGAAAATGAATATTTCTCCGTAAGAATACAGAGATCATAGAAATCCTTGTAACGACTGTTCAGATAACCATTATGGATAATTGCTTCAAATCTCAGTGCATCATCCGTTTCCAAGGCAAATATATCCCTGAAAATTTCTTTCATCTCCATATCACTATTCGATATCCTTGTTGCCAGTAAATCGATGTCTGTAGTAGCCCTCCCATAGTTTTTCTCAAAAATCGCATAGAGGAAAAGACCGCCTTTCAAAACGAAATGTTCTGCGTATTTCGAAACTGAAATTCTGTATATTGTTCGCTCCAAGCCATAATAAATCAGAGCCTCCTGAAAGGTATGTCCTGTTTTCACGGCAAAGTTTTTTAGTCTGGCTTTTACTGACTCCGCATTCATAGGAGCACCTCCAGATAAGTTCTGAGGACCTTCTCACATCGAAGTTTCCTGGCGTATTCATATAGTCTGTCAATTTGACGGTCTCTTCTTCCAAGATACCGCCGGAGGATTTCCGCCGTTTCCTCAATTCCCACCTTGTTTCTGTAATAGAGGATATCGACTACCGTTTTTTCTTTATCAAAGATTTGAAAAAAATTTGCGCCCTTTTGAATCCTTCTGACCCCGATTTCCATCCGATTCTGATTAAAATAATATAGTTTAATTTCCGGCCACTTTGGAAGTGTACTGACCTTTTTCTTTCTCTGGATTGCGACGTCTACAGCATCAGGAAGAAAATCTGTCAGCTCATAATACCGCGCAGCACTCATCAGGCAAATGACGCCATTCGGGACGAATGCCTCAGCACTGAAAAAATCATCTTCCTCTCCCTTATAGCCAAGATTTTCATACGTACTGCGGTTGATGCGCTTTAGGATACCATCTTCCTCAAGATTTTTCATTTTGTAATAGGTATAGCCCATATTTTTTAGTTCGCTCGTTGTATAAAACTTTTTATCTTCCCTAAGCATCTCTTCTTCCCTACTTTCATAGTGTAAATCCACTATCTATTTTTCTTTCCGGTTAAAAGTTACGAATCAGAGTTTCCGCTTTCTATATTCTGCTTAAGATATAGGATACTTGATTACATAATATATTTCAACTATTTTCGGCCACTATCTTTATTGCCGTATTTTGTTGAAATTCAGTCATAAAAAAAATACAGGCAGGTGCCAAAGTACCTGGTACTTTGACACCTGCCTGGTTCTGCCTTCCGGCTCTATCAACGCTCGTGTGGCAAAGTGCCTGTCACTTTGCCACCTTCTGGCGCCTTACTGCTGCGTCCCGATTCTGGGTACGGCATCGGTCCGCATGATGATCTCGGGACCGCCGCGCTTTTCGACATAAGCCTCGGTTATGATGACTTTTCCGATGTTGTCGTCCTTGGGAATTTCGTACATGATGTCCATCATGAAGTCTTCGATGATGGCGCGGAGGGCGCGGGCCCCGGTCTCACGCTGCATTGCCTTTCGGGCTATGGCGTGCAGGGCGCCGTCGTCGAATTCCAGCTGGACTTCGTCCAGTGCCAGCAGCTTCTGATACTGCTTGAGGATGGCGTTCTTCGGCTTTCTTAAGATTTCGACCAGCATGTCCTCGGTCAGTGCGTCCAGGGAAAAAACAATCGGCAGCCTTCCCAGGAACTCCGGAATCATTCCAAACTCGCGCAGGTCTTCCATGGTGACCTTTCTGAGGAGATTCTTATCGTCGTCATATTTGTCTTTGAGGTCTGCCACAAAGCCCATGGAGGATGTCCGGTTGAGACGTTCCTTGATAATATCCTCCAAGTCCGGGAAGGCGCCGCCCAGAATGAAGAGGATGTTCTTTGTATTCACGGTTGCCATGGGAACCATGGCGTTCTTGCTGGAAGCGCCGACCGGAACCTCAATCTCGCTTCCTTCCAAAAGCTTTAAGAGTCCCTGCTGAACGGCTTCTCCGCTGACGTCGCGGGAACGCATGTTCTGCTTCTTGGCAATCTTGTCAATCTCATCAATAAAGATAATGCCGTGCTCTGCACGCTTGACGTTGTTGCCTGCTGCCGCCAGAAGCTTGGATACGACGCTCTCCACATCATCGCCAATATAGCCTGCTTCGGTCAGAGAGGTCGCGTCCGTCAATGCCAGCGGCACGTCCAGGATCCTGGCCATAGTCTGGACCAAATAGGTCTTGCCGGAACCGGTCGGTCCGATCATGAGCATGTTGGATTTCTCAATCTCCACGCCATCATCCGCCGGTTTGGACAAAATCCTCTTGTAATGGTTGTAAACACCCACAGACATGATCTTCTTGGCATGCTCCTGTCCGACCACATACTCGTCCAGTTTTTCCTTGATCTTGTGGGGCTTGGGAATGTCCTTGAGTGTTAATTCCTTCTTGTGCTTCTTGCCCTTGCCGCTCTTTCCATCGGCAGATTTGCTTCCATCCTTCTCTTCGTCCTCTCCATCCTCTTCCTCGCCTTCTGTTCCTCCCTGGTCTGTCTGGCCAGGGCCAAATCCCAGTCCGGACAAGCCGGAGAGGCCGGAAAGTCCGGGAAAATTGCTGAGATTAGACAGGTCCAGAAACTGAACGTTCTTGGGAAAGTTTTTCATGAGGTCAGCCAGATTAATGCTCTTCATCTGGTCAAAGCCCTTCTGCAGGCAGTCCTCGCAGATGTACATATTTCCCGGCATTTCAATCAGCTTTCCGGCTTTGCTCTCCGGGCGTCTGCACATAGCGCAGAAACGCTCCGGACCGTCGTGCTCATCATGATCATTATCATCATCGTCATGATTCCCGCCGCTTTTCTCCTGCGTTTCTTCTTTTCCACCGTCCTGGCTGTTCAAAGCTTTCTTATCCTGATCTTCGTCTGTGATCTCTTTTCCGTTCTCGTCAACTTCCAGAAACTCGTTATCCTTATCCTTTTTATCGCTCAAGCTGGCTCTCCTTGAAAAAATATTCTCCTGGTCTCGAGTATCAAATATCTGTTTTTGTATGTATTCCTCGTGTGCGTTCTTGTATTATTTCTTTCAATCTGCAGGATACTTATCCATGGCTAATATGTTAGCTTATTTGCGTTTTTTCTTCAACAGGCGGCAGGACGAGGTGGCAAAGTGACAGGCACCATGCCACCTGACAGGCACCATGCCACCTGTCGTCTGCCGACTCGGTCGACGCAAGGGCGGTGTTCACTGGATACCAGTGCCGCACTGCCCACAAAAATCATTACTTTGGCTCACAAGACAGGTGGCAAAGTGCCTGTCACTTTGCCACCTGTAATTCGCAAAAGGCAGGCCTCTTTCGAGGTCTGCCTCTGTCATCGTATTTTCTTTCCGGCATTCGTTCTCTTCTGCCTTGTCCTGTGGATCTGACAGCGCGAATTGCGTAGACTTCCCTGGTTTAGAATCCGAAGAAGTCTTCAAACGGCGTCCCCTTGAAGGGATTGTAGCCCTGACTGTCCTGCTGATCCTGGGAATTCCCATCCGGAGATGACTGGGAGCCCTGGCTGTCGTCTCCGTCACCATTTCCGGAATCCGCACCGTCCGAACCATTTGCTCCGGGCTGCTGGCCCTGTCCCGGCTGCTGACCGTTTCCTGCGGATGCATTGTTCTGGGTAACGCCGGCCTCATCTGCCGTAGCGAGCGTAACATTCAGCTTGACTTCCTTGTACTCGCCGTTGTCCGCACGCTTGACGGTTATCTCTACCGTATCGCCTGCGGAGTGATACTTGAGGGCATCCTTGAGGGCTTCATAGGTCTTGATCTCCTGACCGTCGAATTCAACCAGAACGTCGCCTTTCTTGGCTCCTGCCTTCTCGGCCGGGCCGCCTTCCATGACACTGGTAAAGCATACGCCTTCCGGCATGTCGTAAAGCTGCGAATATTCATCGGAAACGTCCGCACAGGACACACCGAGGTATCCTCTCTTATCCTCGTCGATGACTTCCTTTGTCTCCTGCTTCATCAGTTCCTGCAAAATCGGAAGGGCTTTAGCAGTCGGAATGGCGAAACCAATGTTGTCGACGCTGGCTTCCTGGGAAGAACCGGAGCCGGAGCTCTTGGCTTCGTTGATGCCGATCAGTTCGCCCTTCATATTGAAGAGTCCGCCGCCGGAGTTGCCGGAGTTAATGGCCGCATCCGTCTGGATCAGGCCGGTCGATGTAAAGGTGTTGGTGCCGTCAGAAAGCTCGAGCTCCCTGTTCAGGGCGCTAACGTAACCGCTGGTGACAGACTGGCCGTATCCAAGGGCGTTGCCAATAGCGACAACCTGTTCGCCCAGAGCCAGACTGTCGGAATCTCCGATCTTTGCCTCACGGATGGCTGCTTTGGTATCCTCGCTGATATCGTCCAGCTTTACTGCAACGACAGCGACATCGTTGTCCACATCGGTTCCTTTAATGGAAGCCTCAACGACGCTTTCATCTACAAAACCGACAGAGACTTCATTGGCGTTCTCAACAACGTGGTTATTGGAAGCAATCAAAAGTTCCGTATCGTTCTGGCCGATGATGATGCCGGTGCCGGCTCCCTCTACGTCATAGGACTGGGTACCGCCGAACAGGCTCTGCATCTGTTCTACAGACATGGTTGAAATGGTGACCATGGAAGGCATGCAGGTGCTTGCAACGTCCGCAACGGACATCTGGCCATCAGCAGAAGCGCTTCCAGTGCTTTCTGTCTGGTCCGAAGGTGTGGTGCTCTGGATCTCTTTGCTGGAAGAGCTTACCTCTTCGGAACCGGACTCGACCAGGCTCTCCTGATCCTCACTGTCCCCGTTCGAGGCGTCCGCTGTTTTTTCCGCCGGGTGGATACGGTTGGCAAGGGCATTGGTTCCATAGGTTACGGTGCCCGCGATCAGACCAAAAACAAGCGCCATGGCGACAAGGATTCCCCATTTGCGGCCATTTTCGGAACCGGATCTCTTCGATCTGTTTTTCTTACCGCGTTTGCCCGGTTTCCCGGGACCGCCTGTACCGGCCGAAGGACCGCCGTAGCTGCTGCTGCTGTTATAATTCTGACCGCTGCAGCTGCTGTTCTGACCATTATAGCTGCCGTTCTGACTATTATAACTGCTATTTTGATTATAGTAATTTCCACCCTGATTATTATAGCTGCCGCTCTGACCGTTACCCTCGAAGAAGCTGCGGCGCTCCTTGTTTGGGTTATCGCTGGTGTAGCTGCTGTGATAATTGTAATTTGAGCTGCTGCCGGTTCCACTGTAACGGCTGTTCTGCGAATTAGTCCTTGTGCTCCAGTAATCTGCTCCATTGCTGGAATTCCAGGGGTTCTGCGCGGAATTGGCACGGTTTGCCTGGTCGTTCTTTAAGCGGGGATTGACCCAGCTGTAGGTCGTATTGCCCAATGAGGCACCTTCCGTTTTCTGATCAGCACCTGCTGCAGAATCTGATTTTGTGAAAGTATTCTGACCCGGCTCTGCAGAATTCGTTTCCGAATAGGTATTCTGACTTTCATCTGCAGAAGTATTCAGATTCTCTTCTGCAGGATTTGTATCCTCTGAAACATTCTGTTTTTCTTCCTCCGGATTTACTCCTTCCTTGTCCGGATTCAATCCGTTATTAAAATTATCATCCATATCGATATCCTCCAAACCTTCTCTTCTAAGGTTTCGTTTTTCTCATATGTAGATAATAAAAATAAATTGTGTTGCTTTTGTGAAATACAATACAAGTTCCAAAAGAATGCTTGAGTTCTTTTACAACTCTTTACATCTCTTTACATCTTTGGATGTTTTTTACAACTCTTTACATCTTTTTACAAGTTAACGGAATGTAAAAAGCCATCTATGCCTGATAATAAAAAATACTTCTAATAATTTCTACAGACACCTCCGGACGACTTCCACAATAATTTAAAAAATTAAGACTAATCTGCCTCCATAAAAACAGCCAAAGGGACCGGCTGCATAAAATGGTGCCGGTGTCCGTTGAACAACGCCCTTGCGCCGACGAGTTGATAGACGAGATCTGTCACTTTGACTAAAATAAAGGACCAAAGTGTCGATAAAACATTTCATCAACGCTTTGATCCCCTATTTAAGATTCAAGCAAAAGGATTGATTATTTCTACTCCTTCTACTATTTCGCCTGAATTCAGATCTTCTGTATAAATTCGAGTACACCCTCCGCTTTTTGCAGCCGAAAGAACTAATGAATCCCAAATAGAGAACTGATACTTGATGTTAATCTCAATCGCATTAACTACAATTTCTCTTGTGGTATCAATTGTCCTGACTGGAATAAGTGAATCTATGATCGCCCTGGCTTTTTCTTTCGAAATTCCCATTTTCTTTGTTGCAATATTGTAGAATTCCTGAAGAACCTGCGTAGAAAGTACCGCCTTATCATTTTTCGTCAGTTCAGAAATAAGCTTACGGGCTATCTTCTGCTTTTCCGGATAATTATTGTCAACGGCATATACAAAAATATTGGTATCAAGAAAGGAATCAGCTGCGCTCATTAATTTCTTCCCTTGTCCACGTAACAGGAACATTAACAGCTGCTGCATCCATTGCTGCAAAAATATTGTCTGCAACACTGTTCTCTGCTGGCTTTACGGTCTTTTGAGATTCTTTATTTGCTAAGAATAAAATAAAATCAATTACTTCCTGCTTTCCGTCTTCTGGAAGGGATTGATAAAGAGTCATTAATTGATTATTACTCATGTTCATACCTCCTTATGAAATCTCTCTAAGAATCGTTTTTACTTAGCAATGTCCGGCTTCAGCTATCAAAGGACTTGCTGGCATCCCGGTTTTACTCGAAGCAAGGTACCAGGCTGTGCCAAAGTGCATGGCACTTTGATGCAAAGCCACCAGCCAAAGTGACTGTCACTTTGGCTGACTTTGGCTGTTTTTTTATTCTGCTGAGGTTGATGCTGCTGCCGACGTGCTGCTTGCCTCGGCTTTCTTCTTGAGGTGGATGGTGATCTCTACGTCGTCTGTTACCGTGAGTCCGCTTGGCAGCTCTATGGTTACCGGCACGATGTAGTCACCTTCTTCTTTCAGTGCAGAGAGGTCGATCGCGGCAGATACGGAGTCTGACGTCAGGCTTGACAGAGCAGTTTTGCTTCCTTCTACGATGAATTTGAGTTCAGACTGGTCGTAGCCTATAGTCAGATCGGAAGCCAGGGCTTCGGTCGCGATATTATCGACATCCAGACTCATTTCCTTGCTGTCGTTCTTGAGGATGGTGATCTTGACGGTTACAGTATCCGCCTGGCCGGTTGCCAACTTGGTGTCCTCCGGAAGGATATCCGACATCTTGACAGTCGCGGTTACGTCTGTGGATGCGCCGGCTACAGTAATCAGGTCGGAAGGAATGGTCAGCTTGCTTCCGCTTTCCTCAATTCCCTCAAGTGCCTTATCCGTTCCCGCTAAGGTAACGGTTGCCGGAGTCGTCGAGATGCTGCCGACCTGGTAGCCCTGGGCAGGCGTTCCCGCATACTGGACGTCGAAGCCGATATCGCTTGCCTTGGACCAAAGATCGACGATGACGGTCTCTTCCGGCACACCTCCATCAAAGGTCAGGTCGTCCTGGATGGTATCTTCGCTGACTTCTTCTCCGTTCTTATCTAAAAGCTTGAGGCTTGCTTCCTTGGTTCCGTCCGCAGTCATGCCGGTAACGTCTGTCGTAGCGATGACGCTGCCCAGCTTGTTGATGACAGATTCCGGACCGTTGATGATAATAGTCTCAGGATTCGGCGTCAGACTTCCGATTTCGAAATCGGTCCCCGGCACAGAGCTGCCTACATCTACGGAAACCGGCAGCTCAACGCTGGCGATGTTCTCAATGGTAATGGGAATCGTCGTTCGGGACAGGGTGATATTGGCCGAAGAGATTCCCGGAGCTGTAGCTGTAAGGGGAACCATAACCGGATCCTTGTTCAGATCGACGATCTGGGTCAGATCTGCGATAACCGAAATATTGTCCGCCGTTACCTTTTTGAGCTTGGAACGGTTGCCCTTCACATAAACCTGGACGGTCTTGTATGCATCATCGATACGGTAAATCTGCTTGCCGTTCTCGATGTAGGACTCATTAGCCGGTGTTACGCGGACCTGATAAGTACTGGTCTCCACCGGGTCGTTGACGTCCACAACCACGTACCAGATAATAATGGCGATCACGACCGAAAGGATCTTGAGTCCCAGGTTGTTTTTCAATGACTTAAGCAGTTTCTTCGCCACGTTTGCCTTTCCTTCCCTTTTTGATCTTGCTGTCCGGGAACAGCTTCTGGATGTCCTTCAGCTGTTCGCGAAGCTCGCTGGGAGATACTGCAGCATGCAGGCTCCCTGCCGCTGCGTAGGATACCGCTCCGGTCTCTTCCGATACGATAATGGTAAAGGAATCCGAAATCTCACTGATTCCCAGTCCTGCGCGGTGCCGGGTTCCCAGCTTTTTGGAAAGCTCCATGTTCTCCGAAAGCGGCAGGTAACAGGTAGCAGCCGCCACGCGGTCGTTGCGCACGATCACCGCGCCATCATGGAGCGGGGTGTTTTTTTCAAAAATATTGATGAGCAGCTGTCCGGTCACGACGGCATCGACCGGAATGCCGGTTTTTTCGAATTCTCCCAGAGTGACGTCCCGTTCAATGACGATCAGAGCGCCGGTCTTGACCTCGCCCATTTCATAGCAGGCGCGCACGATCTCGTTGAGGGTACGGTCGCTGAAACGATAATTCTCGCTGCTGGATCTGCCGATCGCCAGAATGGATTTGACGATATTATTGTGTCCCACCTGCTCCAGTGCCTTGCGAAGCTCTGGCTGAAAGATGATGACGACAGCCGTGATGGCTGCCACGGACAGGTTGCCCAGCAGCCATACGATAACCTCCATGTGGAAGAGGTTTGCGATAGCAATGAAGGCGATCAGAAAGCCCAGGCCCTTGAGGAGGGTATAAGCCCTGGAGTCCTTGATCCAGACCAGGACCCGGTAGATCAGCCAGGCGATGAGCACAATCTGAATGATATCGATAACTTCTATATCCTTAGGCGGAGTTATATAGGTCAGAAGATGTACCTGCAGCCAAGTCCACACCGCTTCCATCTATGCTTCTCCTCCTTTCTTCGTCAAATGAAAAAACGTTTCTGTTCGTTTTTATCAAACAGCCCTTAACGTTCGTCAGACCCGAAGGTCTTCCTCAGTCTGTCCCTCAGCTCATTGCTGTCAATAGTGCCGGTGTCGCCCAAAGCGTTCCGGTCAGGCATAACCTTAGTATTGTCAATGTCCCCGTGGTCACGCATGGAAGCATTGCCATGCACAGGAGCATTGTCGCGCACGGAAGCATTGCCTCGCATGGAAGCACTATCTCTCACGGAAGCACTGTCTCGCATAGAAGGATTGCCGCGTTGTCCCACAACTCTGGTATCATCTACGCTGTTATAATCCCTTTTTCGAACCGACGCACTGTCCCGCTGATCCATGACACGGGTATCACCAAAGTTGCCCTGTGTCTTACCGCGCAGATCCGTATGATCATGCAAATCTGTCCCGTCATATACAGCGGCATTATCACGATGCCCTACTACACGGGTATCATCTGCACTGCCGTAATTGCCTTCCTCGTCGTGCACGCCCGCAACGTCGTGGCTGCCCTGCAGGTCCTGCTTTCTCAAATCCTGTCTGAGAATCTCCTCCAGAACCTTGGATTCATCCGGCGTAACGTCCTCATATTCCAGTTCCTGCTCCATGCGCTCCTGTCTGGATTTGCGCTTGGAGACCATGGTCTTGGGAATGACCCGGACCTTATAGTAATAGTGGTCATCCTCGAACTGCAGGAGCTCTGTGCCGGAATAGTCGGCGCTGAACAGGAAAAACTCCAGAACGAAGCTGACAGCCATAGCCGCAATTGCACCAATGACCATCGGTACCAGATCCACTTTGGCTTCCAGAATAGTTCCGCCGGCGATCATCAGGACCAGATAAACAACAGTTCCGACGATGATGGCGATGGTCCAGGAATGGAAGTTGAGGATCTGGCGAACTGCCGCACAGATGATCAGGACAACCAGAGACACGATCATGATGAGGATGGTCTCTCTTGTCAGGAAGTTCTGGCCAAAAACCTCAATCAGGTCTTCCATGGACGCACTTCCCCCATGAACCAGGGGAGCAATGGTTCCCGACAGGACCTCGCAGTAGCGCCAGGAAAGAATGCCCATAACGACAGAGACAACCGATACCGGTCTTCCGACAAGTCCCAGTACCATTGGTACAGCCAAAGGCACCTGGAAGGTAAAGGCAACCGGGGTCAGCACCATGACCAGAGCGTCATCCGGTACAAAGCGGAAGTAAAGAAGCAGCATCAGAGTGTAAATGACTGCCGCGATCAGGCCCATGATCATGGAAAGGCCAATGCTGTGGGCGATGACCAGGGCAATGCCGATCACCACGATGCCGTTCGTGGGCAGGATGGTCGAAACCGCTGCCAGGATTACCAGGACCAGCAGGTTGTTGAGTGCCGGCAGGTAACCAAGCTGGCTGTTGATCCCGATATAAGTCAGGAGGGCCAGTCCAAATTTTAAGATAAGCCGGAAATAGAGGTCGTACCTCGCGTAGAGGTCCTTAATCTCCTCCCGGAATCGATAGAGTGCATTCATTGATCAGAAGTCCTTTCGCCGGAATGTTCCGCTGCTCTTCTCTCTGCTCTTTCGTCCAGTTCGTCGTAGTAGCGGATCAGCTTATCCAGCTGATGGGCATAGCGGCGGACACTTTTTTCCATCTTTTTATAGCGGATGCTTGCCTGTATATAGACAATGACCGAGTAAAAAACAAGCACAATCAGGTAACCGGCTGCGATCAGCTTAATGACGGAATCCATGGGGATCTCGCCCAGGTGGCTGACCAGCCAGTTGAGACCGAAGATCAGGAAAAGACCGATGAGAAGGACATAGGCTATGGTGACCAGAAAAAAATTCTTCATGAGGGCCATGCCGATATAATCCGACCGGTCAAACTTATTGACCCTTAAGTTTTTGTCCTCATTTCTATGCCTGTAGCGAGCCAGGCCGATCATGAGGTAAAGCTTCTTGCGGTTAACCATGAAAAGGTACCGTCCTTATAAAAAAATATAAAATCGAGTCCTTGGATTGGTTTACATTTTATTATCTTAGCACAAAAAGGGAGGGAGGGAAATAGGAGATAAGGTTTGAGTAAGGTGCAGGCAAGGCCGCTTAAGTCTGCCCACAGGACGCCTCGCGGCTTTGCTCGTGCTCGCAGCGGTACTAAGCTCGCGTGAAACGCTCGCTAAGTACCGGCGGCACTCGAAACCTGTGGAGCAGACTTAAGTGGCCTTGCCCGCAGTTTGATTCTGCCTGAAGAAATATACTGACTCCCAATATACTTATTGCCTGGGTGAATCTGTTCCTGCTCTTGTTCGCTGCCTCCATCAATAACATCCTTATCCCCTATTTCGAGGATGGGAGGAAATCATACAGAAAGCACAGGAGGCAGGGAGCTTACGCTTCCTGCCTCCTGGCTTTCCGCAAGAGGAGCATTGCTGCTCCTCTTTGCTGTTAAGTTTAGAAGTTATGTCGACCTTGGCAAATTTGCCTTCGGTTTGCGTTACTTCTGCTTATTGCTTGTTACTTCTTGCTGCCGCGCTTCTTGGCTGCAAGCAGTGCAGCGAGTGCTGCACCTGCTGCTACAAGAAGGATGATCATCAGAGCGATCTGCGTTGTATCGCCAGTCTGTACGGACTTGACGATATTGCTGGATACGGTTACGACTCTGCCCTTATGCTCTGTGACCGTTCTCTGCTTCGTCGTGAAGACGGTGAGCTTCTTGTCAAGCAGGCTCAGGGTCGAGCTGTCGATCGTATCTGCTTCAGCATCTCTGGATGTCATAGCGTTGTCGGATCCGGAAACCAGTGTGATGTATCCGTAATCGTCGATGGTAAATACTACGTCAGGAGCTACATCGTAGCCATCCGGAGCACTTACTTCGTGCAGGATGTACTCGGTATTGACATTCAGGCTTCTGTAGAAGCTGGTTCCTGTCTGGCCGGATGTCCAATCCTGGACTACGCTGCCAGTTGCCTTCTCCAGAATCTGGAGATGAGCGCCGGCGATCGGCTTCAGCGAATCCTTATCAAGTTTCTGTACGTTCAGGTTGGTTACCTTATCGGCTACGCCCTGAGCGGTTACCATCAGGTTGTTCTCCAGAGCGGTTGTCTCGCCGGTTGCCTCAGCAAGTCCGAATGTTGAGAATGTGCTGGAGGTAAGGGTTACTTCCTGGATAGTATTGCCATTTGTTCCTACTGTACCATTCAGCAGGTCTACATTTCCTGTGTCAGTTACATGGACAATTCTTACTGCGCTTACGTCTGCGCTTTCACCAAGGCCTGCAGCGTTCTGAAGGGTTACGGTTACGGTATCGCCTGCATCCGGCTCAACTTCCGCTCCATCCTTCTGGAAGGAGATGTCATAGAGTGCGGTCGGTGTTACCTGGCCATTCGCATCCTCGATTGCTGCAGCTGCAGCTTTGAACTTCTCGGAATCCTTACTCAGCTTGTTAACAACAAGCGTTGCTCCCTGCAGGTTCGGATCTTCAATCGAAGTCTTTGCTACTGCCTTGATGCCATTTCCTTCATATACGAAGGTGCTGGCGTCTGCTGTATCGGTAAGCTCTGTCATGCCCTCGCGTACTGCTACAGGAGCATCAACAGTATCGCTAATCTTAAATCCGTCGGAGGCAACAACTGTCTGTCCGTCTTCTCCATAGGAGACGATGGTCATTGCGTCCTCATCGCCGGATGCGCCCTCGTTCCACTTGACCTCAAACTGGTTGGTTGCGTACGGATCGACCGTATGGCCTTCCGGAGCGCTTACCTCTTTGAAGTAATATCTGTGTCCGGGCTCAATGTTCCTGAAGTACATGTAACCATTTACGTCAGAGGTCTGTTCCTCGACCTTCATGGCATTTCCGCCGTCTACCCGATAGAGTGCGTAAACTGCGTTGTACAGCGGGTTATTGCTGTTTGCGTCACGAGATCTCTTCTGTACTCTCAGAACGATCGGACGATAGATGTTCTTGAAGGTAGGCTCTTCTACCTGCTGACCATCCTTCATGCTGATCTGGTAGGTCTCGCCGTCGTAAACGATATGGGTGTCATTGCCGGCTACCTCTTTTACGGTGTAGCCGTCTTCATAGTAGTCAACTCCTGCAAAAACGATCTGGCCGCTTGCACTGTTCTGTGCGGTTGCGAGCTTGGTATCTCCGTGGTAGAGCTCGAATGTGAACTGTCCCTCGGTGAGTGCCGCGCCGGTCAATGTCTTGTTTGCATAAATGTCAACCTTTGCAAGTCTGGTGTTGACCAGTTTAACAGTTGCGTTTCCATCCTGGTATCCGTAGGTTACATCGGAGATGTAATTCGGTACCTGGTCCTCTGTGACGGTGTAGGTGTAAGCCTTTCCGTCAGCGTCTCTGGTTTCAAGGTTTGCGAAGGTGTAAACCCATCCGCTTGCTGCGGTGATCTGACCATCTGCTACCTTCTCACCATCACGGAAGAGATGTACGTCGATGTGATCCGGTCTGTCGCCTGCAGCATCTTCGGTGTCATCCCAGATCTTATCAACGGTAATATCTGTGAGGGCTTTGTTCTGCATTGCAACGGTCTTGATCACCGGCTTGAACAGATGAGTCTGCTCGTCTGCCTTGACCTCGATTGCTATGTTAACTTCTCCAGCAGTGTACTCAATACCATCGATGGTATCACCTTCGTGAACCTCACGGATGGTGTAGTTATAAGTTCCTGCTTCATCATAGAGACGGGTCTTGAATGCGAAGCTTCCGTCTGCGTTATTAGTTGCGGTATCGACTACCCTGCCGGTCTCGTCAACCAGTTCGAAGCGGTATCTTCCCTCTTCCGGCTTGCCGTTCTCAATCTCCTTGGTACCGGAAATCTTGGCAACAGCTGTTTCAAACTTGTTCGTAAATACGATATCCTTCGCTTCTTTATCAGCTTTGGCATCAAGTTTGTGGAACAGGGTCTTGCGTAAGGTTACGGTAATCTCTTCAACATTATCGTCATAAGTGATTCCGTCCTGTTCGTCATTGACCTCACGGATGTAATAAGTAAAGGTCTTTGTCTTCTCTCCGCCAAGATCCTCAAGCTTGTACTCAAGCGGTTCAAAGGCAACCGTTCCGTCAGCAGCATTCGTTACCGTCTGCATAACGGTGTTCTTGTCCTCTGCCAGCAGTTCAAACTTGAACTGTCCTTCCGTCAGATCTTTGCCTTCCAGTATCTTCACTGCGCCTACGTTAACGGATACAGAAGCATACTCATTTTCCTTGTTGCTCAGGTCATATCCTTTAACTTCGGTTGTGTAATCCTCTACCGGATCTTCTGTGATCGTGTACTCGATTTCTTCGCCGTCTGCATACTTGTCAAGATTCTCGAAGCTGTACTTCCAGTCATCCTCTGCTGTGACGGTCTTGTAATCTACCTCTTTTCCATCTGCCAGGAGCCGTACCGTAATGCTTTCCGGACGGATTTTGTCACGGTTGAAGAGATCATGCCAGGTCTTCTTGCCGTTGACTGTGGTCTTCTCAGTCTCGTGCGTATTGGTAATCGTGTAGCCGGTTATTGCATCGCCGCTGTAAGAAACGGTGTATCCATCCGGTACCTTGACTTCTTCTACGCTGTAGCTGATCGCCTTGCCAGCTTTCTTAGCATCCAGGTCAGACCAGGTGTAGCTCCACTTGTTATCCTCATTCAGAACAACCGGATCTCCACTAGCCTTTTCGTCAGCCATGAGCTGGACTTCAATACTCTCCGGACGTTTGCCATCCTGATTGTTGTTGTCGTTCCAAACCTTGACAACACTGATGCTGGTCTTGCCATTCTCATGGGTATTGATCAGGTCTGTGCCCTTAACCTCAGTCTTATAATCTGCAACCGCATCCTCGGTAATCGTGTATACGATTTCCTTGCCGTCTGCGTACTTGGGCAGGTTCGTGAAGCTGTAGGTCCAGCCATCCTCTTCTGTTACCGACTTGTGATCAACTTCTTCACCGTCAGCCAGGAGACGAACGGTAATGCTGTCCGGACGTACGCCGTCCTGATTGTCACTGTCGTTCCATGTCTTGGTTCCGGTAACTTCTGTTGTCTCTGTGTTATGCGTATTGGTGATCGTGTATCCGGTCGCTGCGTCTCCAGTTACGGAAACTTCATAGCCTTCCGGTACCTTGACTTCTTCTACGCTGTAGCTGATTTCCTTTCCAGCCTTCTTGGCATCCAGGTCAGACCAGGTGTAGCTCCACTTGTTGGTATCGTTCAGTTCAACCGGATCTCCGCTTGCCTTTCCGTCTGCCAGCAGCTGTACTTCAATGCTCTCCGGACGCTTGCCGTCCTGGTTGTTGCTGTCCTTCCAAACCTTGGCAACACTGATGCTGGTCTTGCCATTCTGGTGGGTATTGATCAGGTTCGTGCCGCTTGTTGTTAAGGTGTAGCCAGCAACCGCGTCCTCAGAAACTGTATAAACAATCTCTGTTCCGCCATCTCTGAACTTGGGCAGGTTGGTGAAGCTGTAGTTCCAGCCGTTCTCAGCAGTTACTGTCTGGCTGTCAATCTTCTGACCGTCTGCCAGCAGGTTGACTGTGATGTTCTCGGGACGGATGCCATCCTGGTTGTTGCTGTCATTCCAGGTCTTCGTTCCGTTGACATCAGTCGTTTCAGTCTCATGTGTATTGGTGATCGTGTATCCGGTCACTACGTCTCCTGTTACGGAAACTTCATAACCTGCCGGTACTTCTACCTCTTCTACACTGTAGCTGATATCCTTTCCAGCTTTCTTAGCATCCAGTCCGGACCAAGTGTAGCTCCACTTGTTGGCATCGTTCAGTACAACCGGATCTCCGCTTGCCTTGCCGTCTGCCAGCAGCTGAACCTTGATGCTCTCAGGGCGCTTGCCGTCCTGGTTATTGC
>JAXJVN010000121.1:0-55872 GCA_036308545.1 Eubacterium sp.
TACAGATTACAGTCCAGATGATAAGGACTCCACTTCACGAATTCCTGCTCAAAGTTATCAAGCCACGCCTGAATCTTTTTGTACGGTGCAGGGATGTCCACCTGCTCATTCAATGTAATCATCCGTTATTTCGCCCTTCTAAGATTTCTGATTCAATGGTGTCACGCTGCTTATATCAGTTAAATGTCGCTAACTTTACAATATCACCTACTCTCCTTTTACGCTATATATAAAGTCCATTATCTTTTTCTAACATAATAAAGGCACCATGTTTTTTGAGATTTTGGAAAACTGTTTTTCAAGAAATATATGGCCGCAGGCAGGGAAGGTTGAATATGTCACATTGGGTTAGCATTTGGGGACAGGCTCATACGAAGCTTCGTTTATTTACACCGGGATTTGACAGCAACACTATGCTGCTGGCCATTCCCAGCCAGCTGAACGGGAAAAGGCTCCGCCTCCGTTTCTCAAACCGGGAGGGAACGAACCCCTATGGGATTGTCAAAGGGACCGTCCGTATTAATAATGAAGCTTACGGGTGGATTTCGGAAGAACTCATGATAAAGATTGCAATGGAAAATAATTTTTCCGAGACTGCCTTTACCGTGAAGAAAGGAGATCATTATCATCTGCGATGGTTCACGCCCGGCGGAGAAATCGACCTCTGCGGCCACGCGACGCTGGCGACGGCCTTCGTCCTCTTCCGCTTCTATGAGAAAGATGCATCTTCTCTGACATTTGACACCTTGAGCGGTCCTCTCATAGTTTCCCGGGTTATAAGTGCTGAACATGGCTCTCTTTTGAGCATGGACTTTCCGGCTTATACGATGAAAAAAGTTATGGTCACAGACGCTATGGAGGAAGCCCTCGGTGTGAGGCCTCTTGAAGCTTACATGGGACGCGATCTCCTGTGCGTCCTGAAAAATGAAGAGCAGGTAACTGCCCTGAAACCGGATATGGACAAACTTAAAAAACTGAACGGACTGCTCTTACACGCCACAGCCAGGACGAAGAACGGATCTGAGTATCAATGCGTCAGCCGCTCCTTCGCTCCCAAGCTGAACGTAAAGGAGGATCCGGTCTGCGGTTCCGGTCACTGTCACATTGTCCCTTATTGGGCAAACAGGTTCGGGCTTAAGGAATTCACCGCCTTCCAGGCTTCCTCCCGAGGAGGCATTCTTTACTGCCGAATGGGTGAAGGCCGGGTGACGCTCGCCGGAAAAGCGGCACTATATTCTGCATGTGATCTTGTTCTGGAAGGAATATGACCTCTAAAAAAAGACACTCCTTGGCGTCTCTTCGATCTGCCTGAAATTCAATCCGGCATTCATGAGACCAATATCTGTGAAATAATATTTCAATGGAGTAATTAACTATAATTCACATACCAGTTTTTTGGCGAGGATACCTGCGACATGCCTGGCAGATTGTATACCTTGTATTTAATCTCCACGATGGCGCTCATGCTGCTCTGCTGTTTCTTCCAGGATCAGCACCGCCATGTCCTCCCTGCCGGGAAGCTTTACGGTATATTCCTTCTCTACATTCCTTGCGACCGTTTCTCTTGTCATATTCCAGGTATCGATCACGTCAATCCGATATTTTTTCCCTTCCGGCAGCTTTACCGTATCCTGTGCAAGGGGACGTGTATCGTGGAAGCGGAGAAAAACTTTATTCCCGATATGCCCGTACCATACGGTTTCGGATGCGGGAAACTCTCTGGCATCCGGGCACACAAGGAAGGCGCGCACCACATGCCGCGCATCTTCCGGTACCCGGGTAAGAAATGCTTCCTGCTCCTCTTTCGTTTTTCCAATCAATCCCAGCAAGGAAGTGAAAAGAGAGTCCTCTCCTTCCAGGTGTCCTGGCAGCGATTCGATAATTTTCCTGCAAAAGGCAATTCTTGCAGGGCTTTCACCTTTCAGCTTTCCGCCTCTTGCCCACCACAGGATGTCGTCATCTGAATAAAAAGTCTCGCCATGCGTGCAATAAGCGCCCGTGGTCACAGCACGCCAGAAGCGGCGGCTCATCTCTTTTCCGGTGATGCTGCCCCAGAAAGGCTCTATATTTCCTTCATAGCAGCACTCATCCAGCATGACAGGTTTCCCAAACTTCCTGCGCCAGTCATTCAGCTTGTACAAATTTTTTGACTGGATCGATGCATGGGTAACAGCCGGTCTGGACGCGTCCCAAACGGTAAAAATATTATGGCAGGAAAGCAGGTGATGATAGGGATCATGGTCAGCGGTAAACTGCTCAATTTCATACCAGTCCTCTATACTCCGCTTGCACAGTTCATATTCATTCGCGAGGCTCCACCAGATGTTGGGCCAGCCAGACAGCCTGCGCAGGGCGTAATCCAGATATTCTTTGTCCCTCTCCAGGCCCATTCCGTCAAATCCCCAGCGGTCATAGGGATGGAAAAGGATCAGATCCGCCTGGATCCCCATGCTGTCCAGTCTCTTTATGTGTCTGTCCAGCGCGTCCCAGAAGGCAAAGCATGGATGAGACGGATCCCATGCTCCGTTTTCATCTTTTTCAAATGGATAATAGGAAGGCTCATTGTGATTGAAGTCATAATGCTTGGGAAAAACGCACATGCGGACCTTATTAAAAGGCGCTTTTTCCAGTGTCTGCATGGTCTGCTCGATCAGCTCGTCCGTCTGCGAGATCAGCGCGTAAACGGTAGTGCCGAATGGATGAAAAGCTGTTCCGTCCTCATAACAGAAAGCCGTCCCTTTTGTCCTTACCAAGCCATGACGGCCGGGCTCTGCCGGCTCAACAGCAACCTTCACCGTCTTTTGTATGATCCCATCAATTTTTACTTCATACATGCCTGCTTTTTCCGGGTAAAAACGGATCTTATACTGCCCATTTCCCGCATAAAAGCCCCGTACTGTTTCAGCCCCATTGATGACTGCCTTAAGATTGATGTCGACCTGATTACCTTCCGGCTCCGGTCCCTGAAGTGAAATTTCTACCATTTCATATTGTTTCATTTTTTCACCGCCTCCATACATTGCTCGGGTTAAAGCTTCCCTCTATTGTTTTTTTTAATTATATCAAATCCTTATTCTGATGTCTCTCCTGCCGTTTTCACAGGGTTATCGCGGCGCTCGCCGAGTGGCAATGCAAGCATTCCCGTTCGGCCCGCTGCTCGCGTAATAAGAAAGAGCGCCGAAATCCGTAAGATTTTCGGCGCCCTTTGCACAAAGTTCTTATGTTAATGATCTGCTTTGTGATTTACTTTTTCTGGCCCGCCTCAATTTCCGCGTTCTCCTTGAGAATTGCGGGAAGCAGATCCTCGTACTTATAGAAGAACAGCAGCAGGAAGATTACTGCGAAGGCAGCCAGCGGGATGTAGTTGTTCAGTGCGAAGACTGCAGTCTTAAGGCCATCGGTCACACCGATCTCACCCTTATTGAAAGCGTCGAAGCCGCCCCAGCCCATAACCCAGCCGATCAGGGAGCCGCCGACACCGCCGCCGAGCTTGCCGACGAAGGAGTTGGACGCATTGGTCATACCGGTAATTCTTACGCCGTGATCGTGCATATTCGCCTCAGCGGTGTTAAGGGTCATTGCGGGCAGCACTGAAATCAGCGGAATGGTCGCATACATAATCAGGCAGTTAGCTGCCAGGAAGACAATCTGGTTCATCGGGAAGAAGGTACGAAGGAGAGCACCTGCAATGCCGATGATAGAAGCATATTTCGCTGTTTTAGTCAGACCGAACTTCTTGATCAGGAAGCCGACTGTTACAAATCCCAGGACAGAGGGGAAGATATTGACAGTGTTGACTGTGCTGTAGAAGCCGGGGTTGTTCAGAATGATGAGGCCATAGTACAGAGGAGCAACCAGTGCAATGCCGTATACGATGTTCATGGCAACGCCGACAAGCGTGATCTTGATCCAATGCTTGTTGTGAATGAGGATCTTCAGCCCTTCAAGGATTGAAACCTTTGCTTCCTTCTCTGCCATCTCGCCTTCATCATGGTAGATCTCGCGTGAGAACTTATAAGTGATGAAGAGGCAAAGGGCGGAAAGCGCACCGAGGACGGCGCCGAAGATAATCCAAGCTCTCTGGTCATCGCCCAATGCCTGGGTAATGGGGATCAGGGCAATACCGCAGAAAACGCCGATGGCGTAGCCAACTGCTGCTCGATAGGTTCCCATCTTGCCCTTTTCATCCGAGCTTCGGGTCTTATAAGACATCATCGTGTAGTAAGGCACGGCGATGGCTGTGTAGACGATGGCAGAAGCAAAAACGCTTGTCACCAGCGCATAGACATAACGCCAGTTGCCCCAGCTTGCGGGTACTGTAAAGAGCAGTACGCAGGCAAGGAACGCCGGGATTACCATACGCAGCAGCCAGGGACGGGCTTTACCGGATTTGGTATTGGTTTTGTCTACGATCTTTCCCATAAAAAGATCAGTGATCGCATCGAAGACCTTGGAAATCAGAAATACGGTTCCGACTGTGCCGGACGCCATGCCCATCTTCGTGGTGTAGAAGTAGGTCAGCTGACCGGTCAGCTGACCGTTCGCGTTCAGAGCAAATTGTCCCAGTGAATCGGTAAGATAATCTACCGGACGAAGATGTTTCTGCTGGCCGTCTTTATCAAGGCCAAGTTCTTTTGCCATGTTGTTCCCTCCTCAAAAAAAATTTAATGCAGGCAGCTTTCTGCTGCCGGAAGATATGTGAAATACGGTACAACTTGTGTATTTATGGTAGTAAAAATAGCTCCAATGTTATATAAGAAATCCATACTATTTATAAAAAATCATACATATTTTTCAGAGCTTTTTGTCGGAAAAAGCGCATCAGGCAAGCTCCTTCTAATCCATTGATCCGTCCTCGCGCAGCGGGTAAGGATAGATTCCCAGATCCGGCGTAATCCGGTCCCACTGGGGAAGGGTATTGATCTGCCGTTTCTCGATCAGACCTCGTAAAAACGCATATCGTCCCAGATCTGCATCAGGTGACGGCGGTCAAGCCGCTCAGTCCTGGTCTTTCTGTCGTAAATCCGGACAGGAGAATCGGCGCCTTCAAAGCGAGGCCAGTCCGGATTCGGCTCGCCTGTTTTTGCAAAGCGCACCCAGTCGCCATGCATATCACCGGCCATCTTCTCGAACAACTCATCCGGCTCCCCGTCATAGATGAAGTGACTGAATTCATGATCCTTCACGTTAAACACAGCGGGAATCTCAGCCGCATGGGTTGCCTTCCAGCCTGTGGCAACGCCGGATTTTGTAATCAGTTCATAGCGGTACATCCAGACATCGCTTGTATACTTCTTCTGCCCCAAAGCGACCTTAATAGCCGGCATTTCAAAGGCATAATCGGTGGCAAAGCGAATGAAGGGATCGCCGCCCAGCTGGCGGTGATCACCTGCTGCCACTTCAAACTTTTCCTGACTGCCATGCTGCCGTCCTTCAAACAGGACAAAATAATCATCCGTATCCGTCGACCAGAATTTTCCGCTTTTAATGCGGGAATAGACCTTGTCCAGGGTCCATGCGACGCCGTACATCACGGGCAGGTAGTCCGGCATGTCGCCGCCGAGAGTAGGCGTAGAGAGCGCCGGCGAGAAAGAGACGACGCGGGCTTTTGGATTCGCCCGGCGGATGCCGCGGGCTGCAAAGTACATCATATCCACCGCAATGTCCATTTTTTCATCAGCTGTAAAGGGATGGCTCATGTCTGAATCCAGAAAACCGTCCGGATGCAGGAAAGCGTTCAGGTTCCATTCGTTGCCGACCTCCCACATGGGGACCTGCGGAAAAGCGGAAACCAGCGTAAACCAGCTCTGCTCCAGCATATCCAGCGCCTGCATATACAGGCTGCCGGATGTAAGGTCCCGCGGCGGCATCGCATGGCCCATCTTCTGCTTACAGCCTTCCGGCAGAAACCATTCATGGCTCATGCCGGTA
Source organism: Eubacterium sp. (assembly GCA_036308545.1). Taxonomy (GTDB): domain Bacteria; phylum Bacillota; class Clostridia; order Lachnospirales; family Lachnospiraceae; genus Bilifractor. The sequence continues at coordinate 5,932 of JAXJVN010000121.1, forward strand.
ATTTCGATGTCCAGTTTTTCGGCAAGCGCCAGCAGACGGCGATAGTCAGCAGCGACTTCCTCATTGACCGTATATGGATCTGTCAGGAGTTCGGTCAGATGCATCCAGTGGCGGAATGCCCTGCATCCCAGGCCGTCAACCAGGCGGAGATACTCCGGGGCATCAATATCCTGCCACTGCTTCCGCTCAATTAAAGGTTCACCGACACCAAAGAAGCGTTCATGCATTTCTCGTTCCTCCCTTTTATTTTGTATCTTTTATCTTGTAATGAGTGCCTCAGGTAAGAGGAAAAAGGATCTGTATTGGAAGCCTCTCTTCCTCCATGTATTATTTACGCGAGAAGTAAGCCGCACGGGCTTGCTTTCGACGCGAAGCTGGGCCTTTAGGGCATATACACTCGGCGAGCGCCGCGATAACGTGCGAAACAAAGCAGAGCGTGTTTTGCCTTGTTGATTTCATTGTAGCGGACGGATTGCGGCGCTTATATCCTTTATCCGCACAATTTATCATTTTTCCGTACATTTTTTCTTTTCAAAATCGCAACTGTATGCTATATAGAATGGAGAATGTTGTCAGGTGCCTTTAATTTTTTATAGGGTATTTTGCGCTAAAATTAACGAAACCATATTTTAGGATGCCCGATCTGCAATAATTAACCGACCTATTGGAAAAGTTTCATTCTAAATTGACATCAGGTTTCTGACATTAGCACTGACACCAAGGAGAGACCCATGGGAGGAGGGAGCATCAGATGGCACGTGAGCTGATACGGCGCTTTGGAGATATGATGCAGGTTGACATTTTAGCGGAAGAAGCGGACGGTACATTGCACGCTTATTTTGACAATACGGACGGCAGCCCTCTGGTCCGAGACCAGGCATTTCGCGAAACGCTGCGGTGCGAAGCCGCAAAGGCGGAAAAAATCTATGTATTCCGAGATGAGGCTGACGCTTTTTATATGGCAGAACCATACCGGCGCAGCTGGGTATTTATCGGGCCGGTCTTTTGCGGCATGCCTGACAGGAGGGTTCTGAAGAACTATTATGAGCATCATCTTGTTGCCCCGGAAGATATGCCGAATCCAACTCCTTTCACCATGCGTCAGATCAAGGATATTTTTGTTCTGGCTGGGACCATGCTCACCGGAAGCACAGTAAATGAGGACGATTTTCGTGTCCGGAATCCTTCACCTGTGCTGAACCGCCATGAGGTGGAACGGGAACTGTCACAGAACCGCTACGATGATGAAACCCAGCGGGAAGCCGGCGATTATAAGCACAGCTACCGGGACGAACAGATCCTGCTGCAGGCAGTCAGAGAAGGCAGGAGCAAAGATGTCATTCGCATCTCAGAGAAGCTTGACGATGACACCGGACGTTTTTCGTCAAAGAACCTTGTTCAATGGCAGACAAAAGCGGTGATCGGGCTTACGCTGGTTTCCAGAGCTGCCATTGATGCCGGCATTCCTCCGGAGACTGCCTACCGCGTGAGTGGCTATTATATCAGCTGCTGCATCGGCACCCCGGATGTAGGAACGGTGATTCTTTATCGAAACCGCGGACTGGAGGATCTGACGGAACGAGTGAAGCAGCTCGTGAATAAAACGCATGGATCCGCTTACACCAACCAGTGCAAGGACTATATCTGCAAGCACTATCGCGAGAAGATCTACATTGAAGACATCGCGGCGCCGCTTGGAATCAGCGCCGGATATCTTGCGAGAATTTTTAAGAAAGAAACAGGCTACTCCATCCAGCAGTATATTACCCTGGAACGGGTGGACCGCGCGGCAAATCTGCTGGTGTTCTCGGAAACTTCGATTTCCAACATTGCTGAGTACGTCAATTTCCCCTCCCAGAGCTATCTCGGTAAGGTCTTCAAGGAAATCAAAGGCGTGACCCCATACGCCTACCGCAGGCAGAATGCAGCTCCGGAATTCCATCAGAAATCAGCAGAATAAAAATTTTTTTCTGTAAAACGGGTTTTTTTCTTCTACCCTTCCCTGCTGTTTGACGGTATCGTTTTTATTCTTCTGAATTCATCCTCTTTTTGATGAAATGAAAGTTTACGGTACATTTTCCTTCTGATACATATACCGGAATGTCGTCATCAAAGCTGCAGAGATGGATTTCATCGTCCTGCTCGAAGATATAGACGATGACCTGCATTCTCTTCGGCTCGATCAGCCACAGTTCCCGGACGCCGGTGTTCCTGGTACATTTGGTACGTTTTATGGCATTCATCCGGCATTAAAGATACTGGCGCAGGTTATTGAACACAATCTCGTATACGTTGGCATACATGTGGACGCCGTCGATCGCGAATCTGGCATCGTGTTCTCCGTTTGCATCGCAAAGGCCTTTATTGCAGTCGATGTTCGTATAGCCGTATTTGACAGCAAGTGCCTGGCAGATTGTATACAAAGTTATACGGTTACCGCTCCTTTCCAGATGGTGTCAATAGCGGCTTTGTCGAGGTTTTCTCCGATGACGATGATGACGTTCTGACCTCGACAGGATGGCTTTATGGCAATCCTGTCTCTCGTCGCATTGACTTCCAGCCAGGGATATGGATTCGAATCTTCAGCTGCCAGATATCCTTTTATTCGAAAAATGTTCCCGTACCTGTTCGTTTTGTCTGCTTTATCTGTTTTATCTGTTTCCATCAGGTTTCTTATCTTCTGCAGACTCTCTTCTGCCGAAAACGGAATCGTCATATAGAAAAAGTGCTGAAACCTGTCTGCTGCGTCCAGGTTCTTCTGATAGTCAAATCCCTGATAACTGCAGTCACGAAGGCTGCAGAAATCCTTTTCCGTAAATTTTTCCCAATTTTTCGCAATCAGCTGGCCAGCCTGGAACCTTCTTTCACACTTCCACTTTTCCATGGCGTGATTGATGTGTTCCGCCAGAGATGGTATATGCTCACGCGCTTCTTCGCTTTCTGCATGGCTGACCAGTACTGCGCCGGCTCTTGCCAGTTCAGAGACCAGATAGTAATCTGCGTCATCCGACAGGTCATCTTCCAGCATGGCATCTAAAATTGCGATGACGCTCCCCACTTCGTACATGCGACTCAGCGGCTCCTCATACAGAACGTCAAAAAACTCGTCCACGTCATAGAGTCCGGAAGGTTCGACGATAACCCGGTCCAGTCCCAGCATAGCCAGTTCGATCAGCTTGGTTTTGTATCGACGCATGTGGGCTTCCGCCCCGGGACAGGCTACAACCATCTCGACTTCGCAGCCATCTCCCTGCAGATCGTTCAGCATAAGGGAGTCGATATTAATGGCTCCGAAATCATTTTCCAATATGCCGACCTTCAGGCCCTGGTCCATAAGGAATTTCGCATATCTTTTGATAAAGGTCGTTTTTCCGGAGCCCAGGAAACCGGTTATCAGATCTAATTTTATCATTCCGACTGATACCTCTTTATATCTTTACTCATGTTTGGGGCATTTATACTTTAGCATTTTCCATACCGAAAGTCTTGTCTCCAACCCTGCCATATGGTAAGTGCCACGGTACATTTGGTCAGGCATGCCCGGGCATACCCGTTCGGCTCGCTGCTCGCGTAAGTAAGAAGCGGCCCGGATTTTTAGAATCCGAGCCGCTTCCTTTGTAGAAAACGCTTCCAAACGCTGCAATGCTAGTACAGCGGTAAGGAACTAAATGGATTTACCCGACTATTGGTAAAGGTCAGATAAGGCTTCTGCCTGCGGATAGAATCAGCAGACAACCGTAACCGGTACGTTGAGGATTTCGGCTACCTTGAGGATTTCGCTGGTTAAGTGACCTCTGCCTGCTGCGAAGTGATGGGTCGGGCCGCACTCGCACCAGCGGTTGTTCCACTCACGCGCGCCGATGGAGAATCTGGTACGGAAGGTCGTATCACCGTTGCCAAGAGTCGGACCGTCTTCGATCTCGCCTTCGCTTACAACAAACTTGAAGTGGCCATCGCGGTCCTGGGTAATGCCAAGGAAGGTGATGGGACCTGCTGACGGATAGAAGCGGGTCAGGAAGCCGCCGCCTGCTTTGCCGTGGAAGACCGGAACGATCTCCATGGATGCCTTGCGGGCATCGGAGAAGCAAGCGTCTCCGGATCCGGAATGTCCGATCAGAACGACGTCGTCGTTGAAGTCAAAGGTATAGAACTCAGACAGCTGGGTAGCACCGGTCAGGACCTTCATGATTGCCATGCCCATGGCAACCTTGATATCGCCCTCAACCGCGCAGGCAACGCCCTGCTTGATCAGCATGGAGAATGCCGGGATCAGCATAGAATCCAGCTTTCCAGCCTTGCCCTGGGCAAATCCATCATAATGGGAAGCGATAAAGCCAAGCTTCTCATCCTTGACCCACTGCTCGAAGGCAACGACATATCTTGCCATCTCGTGAACATCTTCCTCATTGTAATCGCCGATGACATCGAAGGTGTCATGGATATCAGCGACCTTGTCAGCAATAACCTTCTCATCAGTAATATTATCTGCGATTGCCCACATCTTCTCCCAGTCGAACTGTTTGGTGTAGACGTACATGCGATGATAGAGGTTGGTCTCATCAATATAAAGGTCCATCATGCCGGGATATGGACGGCCGATCTGAGCCAGGTTGGTGTCACGGAATCTTCTTCTGACCTGAGCAGCCTTGCACCACTCTTCCATCTCTTTCTGAACGCCCGGGTCACCGCCTTCTACAACGCCGGTAACGACCGCATGTCTCTTTCCTGCGCGCTCAAGATCTGCGACCATTTCGCCTACAGCGCCGCCTGCATAGCCGATCCCCAGCCAGTCTGCGGTTCCTGCGGTCTTGAAGTCCAGACATTTCACCTTCTGGAGATTGAAAAGCACAACCGGAACATCCAGGTCTCGAACAGCCGGAAGCATGTTATAGGATGTGCAGTAAGTCAGAAGCTGAAGGAAAACAACGTCGACGTCAGCTGCGCGGAACTTATCGCCCGCTGCCTGGGACTCTTCCTTCGTCGTAACCATACCGCCGTCAATAATCTCTACCGTATCAGGAATTGTCTTCTTGAAGGCCTCGTACTGACCCTGGAACTCCGGAACCAGCTCAGGGAACTGGGGCAGATAAGCCTGAAGAGCAATAGAAAAAACACCAACCTTTGCTTTTGTTTCAACCAGCATAGAAAAAAATCCTCCTTTTGAATTTTGGTTTAGCTGTTAAAACTGATCATGGATTGTTCCGCTGCTTTGCGGTACACACTCCAATCAATTTCTATTTTATATGATAAAACGTGCTTTAAAAAAAACACAAGGATAGAATTTTTGGATTTGCAGGACTATTTTACGGTATTTGATTTTACAGGGCATCCTGCCCATCCTGTGTCTGTCCTTTCCGGACGCAGGGACTGTCAGCTGCGTTTCGATAAGGACATATAGAGGTCGTACAGGAACGAACCGGTTTTCCCCTGCGCCGGATGCTCGTCGTCCCCCACCTCCAGCATGTAATTATCGTAACAGTTGATGATCTTTGTCCCTGACGGATGGTCTACCTCCCTTTTAAGGTTGTAGCCGTAGTTCAAATGAACATGGCCGTGCAGCATATATTTTGGTTTGTATTCATTCAGCAGGTCGTTAAAACATTCAAAGCCCTGATGCGGCATATCCGGAAGGTCGCCGTAACCCTTTGGCGGAACATGAGTGACCAGAATGTCGAAACCGTTTTTCATGCGAATGTCCCGTTCTGCTTTACGGATCCTTTTTCGCATCTCTGCTTCGCAATAGCGGTTTTCTCCCGGAACATAATCGATAGAGCCGCCAAGTCCCAGGATGCGCAGGCCATGGAAATCATATACCTTATTCTCGATGCAGTCGCAGCCCTCCGGCGGATCGACGCTGTACTTGTCGTGATTGCCGCCTACATAGAGAAGGGGACAGCTTTTCATGGTCACGATAAATTCCAGATAGCGTGGCTTGAGGTCCCCGCAGGAAATGATCAGATCGACCCCTTCCAGTTTGCGCGGATCATAAAAATCCCAAAAGGCTTTGTTTTCTTCATCTGCTAATACTAAAATCTTCATCTTCACAATATCTTTTTTTTATGGATAACAGGGTCTGTAAGCCTGGCGGCACTGTTTTTTTCAAAAAAATCAGCGTTTCTTACACACCTGTTTTTGCCACGCCGCTTACCTTCAGGGTCGGCCTTGCGCTCTCATCAATGCGGTTCAGGTCCGGGATTTCCCCGATGATATTATCATTGAGCCAGTTCATATTGATGATCTCTTCTGCAGACAGCTCCGGATCGCCCTCACAGGCTTCATGTCCGTCGGCACGGACCAGCGGTCCCTTCTGCGTATGCATTTCACCGGAGAACGGCATAATGATCCCATGCACCATCCCGTAGCGGAGCATGTTGAACATCTTCATGGAATAATAAGAAGGAAGCTTACTGGACAGGATTACGTCGATCATGCCGGACGACATGCCGTACCAGTAGTTGACCGCCTGCGTTTTTTTCACCTGGCTGCGTTCGCTCCAGGTTCCGTTTAGCACGGACTTTACCGCTTCTGTGTAAAAAACACCCCAGTGCTCGATTGGTGCGGCAATGTTGAAAATACTGCCGTCCTCCCGGACCTGATAGATTCCATATCTTCTGGAAGCCTGATCGGGGGCGATCATGTTTGTGTCGGAAATGGTACGGATTCCCATCCGGCTTATCTCCTCTTCATAATCGGAGTCCTTGAGTCCGCTCCAGTAAAGATAGATTTTAATCTCCGGATCGATCGTGCCTGCTCCAAGGGCAAAGGCATTGATATTGGCAATGGTACCCAGGAAGGGATAATTGGCAATGTAGCCGATCCGATGGTCATGGCAAAGGCTGGCTGTGCTTGCCGCAATCGCCCCCATCAGATATTTTGCTTCATACATGCGGGAATAGTAGGTCCGCACCGCGCTGGAGGAGAGGTTGAGCGAACAGTTCATGATTTTCATGTCCGGATAGTTCAAGGCTGCCCTCTGGCAGGCGCTCATCATAGACGGGGACGTGGTAAAAATCAGCTGGTCCCTGTCTACGGCACAGGTTTCAAAAGCCTGGTCCAGCTTCTCCTCGGTATTGCATCCGTCCAGGCTGATGGTATCCACCAGACCGTCAAACTTTTCCTGAATCTCCATGCGTCCCAGGTCATGGGCATAAGTCCAGCTGGATTCCCGGGGGCCCTTGTCGTAAAGGAAAGCCACGCGAAGAGGGCTGGCTTTGGTATAAACCAGCATGCGGTTGATCACGCCGCCGATTCCCCCATTCCCCGCCGCACTGTCATCCGGCTTCTCTATTCTGGTAATCTCCGCGTCCGAACCGCGTGTCACTAGTTCATTTTTGAGGGAATTTATCTGTTTCCCGATTCTCGCTGTCTCTGCATTCTCTAAAGAATCCCGGCCGAAAATGTTCAGGTAGAGCAGAAAAGCTTCTCCGGCCGGATGTGCTGCCAGGTTATCTCCGGAAAGCCCCGGGACATCAGCGGTCCGTAAGGCTGAATAAAAGATCTGGAATTCGGAACGCAGGTCCTCCACCGTTCTTTCCGGCCATGCGGGAATCTCTCCGTCATCGCCTGCATCCAGATTCTGTCCATAAAAATCCGCAATCCTGCGATAACTTCCGACTTCCGAACATACGATTTCATAAAGCCTTGTTGCCTTAAAAAAATCAAGAAACTCGTAATAGACGAGGCTTTCCTTTTCGCCTGTCTTTTTGGGCATGATGCGGTAGACATTTGCGAGCATTTTTGCCCCGCCTACGTATTTCATGACGGAAACGCGCTTATTGCCTTCCTGGACATAGAATTTATTCATATACTCATAGCAGAGGATCGGATCGCGTATTCCCTCTTCCTGCTGGGAGTCGTAGAGGCGGGACCATTTAGCGGAGAACTCCGAACGCAGGTCCAGAAGCGGCATCCAGTCCGCCGCAAAAGAATTCTGCCGTTCTGCTGTGATCGTTCCGACAATGAGAGGCAGGGGGATTTCCATCTGTCCCAGGGGAACTGCACTTTGAATATCCTTGACAGGCAGGAACTGCTCCAGACTGATCAGATAAGGATACTGGCCCTGACGAAGGCGCTTGTGGTAAGTCTTAAGCCCTGCCTTCTGGGCTTTCTCATAATCAATATCCATGTTGATGAAACCTCCGCCTGAATTTTCAGGTCAAAAACATCCCGAACGATTTCCTGTTTATTATAGCATCGCACCCGTCTTTTAAGAAACAGTAGAATTATGCCTTCAAATCGGCTAGAATAGATTTGCATAATTGTTTATATGGAAAGGATATTTAATTTATGAAATTAAAGAAACTGACTGCTCTTACTCTGAGCGTTTTTATCATTTCTTCTTTTGGTCTGGCAGCCTGCAGGGACAAGGAACCATCCGGGACCTCCTCTGCTGCTTCCTCTGCTTCGAATGCAGGATCTGCCGTCACAGAAAGCCAGGTTTCCTCTGAATCCGCTGCGTCGGAATCCATAGCGGCAGAAAGCATTTCCTCTTCGTCTGAAAAGTTCTCCGCTTCTTCATCCGCACCTTCCGGAGAACCTGAGGATATCGAGTATATTTCAGAAAGCGAGACTTATACTTCCGCTTCAACGGTAGAAACCAGCGATACCGAAAAAGCTCTTGAGGGCACCATTGCCGGTCTGGAAGATATAAATGTCCTGGCAGGAAATACCGGCGTCGACCTGACGGCTGATGTTTATTATGATCCGTCAATCATCATGCAGGCAAAGCTGGATACGCCGGACCTCGATCTGAACACTCCGGGTGACTACGATGTAACCTACACCATGGTCGTTATCTATCCTGCCCTGGTCCAGTATCGGCAGCAGGCTGGTCTTGATGCCCCGGAATTCACCGGAACCGATGATGTCCAATATCTGGCTGTTAACAAAAAGGTCCACGTCCTTTCACAGGATGACGCCCAGAAGCTTGCAGATTCCGGAACGCCTGTCTATGCCGACGGAAACAATTATATGAAAAAATCCGATGGTTCCGAAGTAGAAAAGCCTGAACTGAAGGTTCCGTCCACAGAAGTGAACGGCCAGCCGGCAGTCAACATGAGCGGTGCCGTGCTGGAATAAAAATTTGTTTTCACGTTTGTTTTTTATAACCTTTGTTCTTGACTTTTGTCTACCCTGAAACTATACTTTTCTTTGAACAAAGCGAACCGATTGGAATCATTATAGTCACTGGTTATTAGAGATTATATTGGACTTCAATGTTATGATGTTGGACTTCAATACAGTCTTTAATTTCCGGTGATTTTATTATGCAGGTTCGTGCAATTTTTAAATGTTAGTATGGAGGTACTACAATGAATAAGGGAACTGTAAAGTGGTTCAACGCTGAAAAAGGCTATGGCTTCATCACCGGAGAAGACGGAAAGGATGTATTCGTACATTACTCCAAAATCCAGGGTGAAGGATTCAAGACTCTGGACGAAGGCCAGCAGGTAACCTTCGACCTTGAGCAGGGCGAGAAGGGACCGCAGGCTGCAAACGTTGTAAAGCTTTGATATAAATTTTTATAGAAAACCTAAAAAGGAGCGCATCCGGAATTTAATCCGGATGCGCTCCTTTTTTCATTTTGTTTCAGAAACTGTTCTTATCAACCATTTTTCCGACAGGACAATGGAAATGACCGGTCGCCGGAAATTAATCCAGCGAAATCCGTTTCTTTAAGAAAGATGGATATTATCAGCTGGCGGATACCACACTCTCACTCTCTTCCGCGTCGCTTGAAGAGGATACATCCGAGGAAGCAGATGTGCTGTCGGCGTCTTCGTCGGAATCACTGATATAAGCCTGCAGCTGGGTCTGATATTTATCATAGTCGGAAACGTCCCACTGTGTCGTAACGGTTTCGCGATTGGCTTCTTTTGTTGCCTTCACGTTCTTGTAAACAGAAACGCTGAACCAGCTGACCAAAGCGACGACAGCCACGACGATTGCCGTAATCTCCAGGCGTGTCCTGATCTTCTCCTGCTTCATGATCTTCTTACGGTTCTTCTTCTGTTCCTTGTAATAATCAACTTTTTCCTGACTCATGGATATTTCCCCTTTAAAAATTTATTTTATGATGTCCGTGCCAAGAATCACTGCACATGGCCATCCGTCTGCCTTTTCTGCTCATAAGAATGATTCACTCTCCATCCAAAGATTTTGAATTCATTCCCTGACTGCTTATGTTACAATAAACCGGTAGCAGACAGTCCCTGAGGAAAATGCACACTTCCCTAGTATACAGCAACTTTTTAAAAAATTAAATCTTTTTTCCTATGATTGCGATTCAGATTGAAAAAAACGGTCCCTTTATGAAGCAGCTCCTCATCGGAAGCCTCTTCGACGCTTTCCTGGTCTCATCCATTGAAGTTACGACTTATGTCAGCTTTAAGATCGACGGTGCCCTGCACCCTGACTTTTACCCAAAGGAAGATGCGGAGGCGATCCGTAAAAATCCCGACCGTTTAGCGCGCTGGAAACAGATCAAATCCTTCGTGACGTCCGTGGTTTCCGGCGAACGTCAGCCCCTGCTCCTGAAAGTCGTTCTTCAGGTACCGAAAGATCAGGCGCAGGAAATGCTTTCTGCCTCCGGCATCTCCTGCGCCCCTGAAGACCTTTATGGACTCTTTCTCAACCTGCAGTTCAAGGACGGCGTTCTCACGCTCACAACGGGCTGCTCCGTCCGTCTCTTCACTGCAGAACACGAAGTCGCAAGGATGTGGGACAGCTCTGTAAAGAAATTTCTTGAAAAATATGAGCTTGCCTAAAAAAGCCGGTGTTCTTACTGCTCTCCGGCAAGGTCATGCTCTGCGTCTTCGATGGCGTGACCGATGTCATGGCGATAGAAGGCATCCCGGAAGGTGACAAGATCTACTGCTTTGTAGGCGTTGGCACGCGCCTCTTTAAGGTCTTTGCCGATTGCGGTTACGTCCAGGACGCGACCGCCATTTGTGACGATTTCTCCCTTTTCGTTGAATTTCGTACCGGCATGGAAGACGTAGCAGCCTTCTTTCCCTTTGAAGTTCTCGAGTCCTTTAATGGGATAGCCCTTCTTGTAAGCAACCGGATAGCCGCCGGACGCCTCTACGACCGTAACGCAGGCATTATCAGTAAATCTTAGGTCAACCTGATCCAGTTTTCCGTCTATGCATGCTTCAAAAACATCTACAATATCATTTTCCATCCTTGGCAGGACGACCTGGGCTTCCGGATCACCGAAACGCGCGTTGTATTCCAGGACCTTGGGGCCGTCCGGTGTGATCATGAGTCCGAAGAAGATGACGCCCTTAAAGGGTCTGCCCTCTGCTGCCATGGCATCTACAGTCGGCTGGAAAATATATTTTCTGCAGAAATCGTCTACGTCCTTCGTATAATAGGGAGCCGGTGAGATGTTTCCCATGCCGCCGGTGTTGAGGCCCTTGTCTCCGTCCAGGGCACGCTTATGATCCATTGCGGAAGCCATGGTCTTGACGATCTTGCCGTCGACAAAAGACAGAACCGATACTTCCGGTCCGGTCATGAAATCTTCCACGACCATCTTGTCGCCGGCCGTACCGAACTTCTTATCCTCCATAATCTCCTTGACGCCATCTCTGGCCATTTCTTCGTTCTCGCAGATCAGGACGCCTTTGCCAAGAGCCAGACCGTCAGCCTTAAGGACGATGGGATAGGTGTTTTTCTTAAGAATATAATCCATGGCCGCCTGCGGATCATCGAAGGTCTCATAGCCTGCGGTCGGAATATGGTATTTCTTCATCAGTTCCTTGGAAAATGCTTTGGATCCTTCCAGGATTGCGGCATTTTTTCTGGGTCCGAAGACGCGAAGTCCCTCTTTCTCGAAGGCATCGACAATACCGCCTACAAGAGGGTCATCCATGCCGACTACCGTCAGATCGATCTCTTTTTCTTTTGCAAAGGCAGTCAGTTTATCGAATTCCATGGGGCCGATATTGACGCACTCAGCCACTTCCGAAATCCCCGCATTTCCCGGTGCGCAGTAAAGCTTTTCACATTTTGGACTCTGGGCAATCTTCCAGCAAATCGCATGCTCACGTCCGCCGCCGCCGACAACCAAGATTTTCATTTTTCTTCACCTGTTCCTTTCTGATTCAAAATAACCGCCAGATGCGTTCCATAACAGTGTTATTAATTTTTTTAATCTTATCCCTTGTACTTTTCCAATATTATCCTACATTTTTTGAAAAAGGAGAAGCACATCCGAAAAAAAGATCTGCTTCTCCCTTGTATGATTTCTGCAAAAATCACTCCGTTAAGCCGTATGAAAAGGCTGGCTTATGAATTCTTGCACTTTCGTGTTTTTTAAGCAAAGATGCGGATTACACCGCGCGGGGTTCCATGAGCCCAGAGGCTGGTCTTGTGTACGCCGACACCCGGATAGGCTTCGATAATCGTATCATTGCCTACGTAGATTGCAATATGACCGTTCCAGGAAATCAGATCGCCATACTGTCTGGCTCCAATTCCCAGCCTTCTGCCCTTTCCTCCGTTCCAGAAGTTATTGGCATCGTGACTGTGCCAGCCGGAAGCGCCGGTATAATAATGGTTGTAGGGATTGAAATCATAAGCGCCATGACCGGATCCCAGATTCATACCGGCACCGTAGCAGGCCTGCATGACCAGTCCGACACAGTCCACGCCAACGCCGGGCGCACATGCATAATCCCATACATAAGGCGTACCCAGATATCCATAGGCAGTCGCTACAAAGGCATCTACCGCATTCTTTCTGGTAATCGGCGACGGCATAGAAGCCAGCTTACTGGGGGATACATAATTGAAAATATTATTAGGAGCATGCGGAGTCTGTACCTTATTGCGGCTTACCTGATAATATCCTGCCGGGTTCTGCCAGTCCTTAGGCTCCGGAGTTTTTACGGCAATCTCCAGAGGATAACCGGCCTTGAGACCATACCAGCCTATACCTTCTGCATTCCAGCCATGCTGGGCAAGATAATCATTCTCGCCTTTATTGGAAGTGTAATTATGCGCTCCGATCGTTGCCTGTGGATTATACTGGCGATAAAGCGGCACCGTCTCATTTGGATCTGAATACCAGCCGATACCCTCGTCCCTCCATCCGCAGCTTACCAGCCAGTCCTTCTCCGCAGCCTTCATGGTGTAATGATGGTCGCCGGTTAGAGGATAGCAAAGGCGGTAAACAGGCTGATCCGACTTAGTAGGCGCTACCCAGCCTACCCCTTCAAAATTCCATCCGGAAAGAACAAGCGTATCACGCTCTTTCTCATTCGCTGTATAGAAATGTTCTCCTGTAGAAGTTAGAAACAGTCGGTACATAGGAACACCGGGATCATCAACTGCTGCAACCGCATTTTCACTCGTACCTGAACTGCTTGTGACCGTTCCGTCGGATCCATAAACTGCCTCATCCTTAAGCTCGGTCTCTTCAGCATTTACCTCTGATTCACCTGCAGCAGCCTGGCTGCTGTCTTCTATTCCGTCTGCTTCTGCCGCCCCGTTTTTTGTTTCCGCAGCCCCTGCATCACTATTTTCTGTTTCCGCTGCTTCTGCCGCACTGTTTGCTATTTCCAGTCCTGCTTCGCCTTCAGAATCTGTAACCGTCTCATCTGCTCCCGAAGCTGGATCCGTTTCCGCAGTTGATGGTGTCTCTTGTTTCACTCCTTGTTCCGTTACAGGCGTTTCATTATCCTCTGAAGCAGCTTCTTCCGGTACCGAGATGCCTTCAGCATCATTTTCCTGCAGGCTTTCCGCAACTTCCGTCTCTTCTGAAACTACAGGCTCTGCAAAAACAGTCACTGCAGCGGCCGGAATGGATGAAAACGCAAGAGCTATACTCCCCGCAAGGGCAAGAATCCTATTTCTTTTCTTCATTTTTCCCCACTCATTTTAAACATTCAAAGTGTCAACATGCATTAATTTACCAGTACATTCCTATTTTTTCAATACGGAAAAATAATTTCATGATACCAGTGCCAAAAGTCATCACACACGGCAAGCTTGCTTGCCGGTGAGTGAATGACTTATTGGCACACACATCATTTCATTGGCTAATATGAACGATTCCGTCCTCGACCCGGATTTTTCCATTTGCAAAAAGGTCGATTGCCTTGGGCATGATCTGCCATTCAGCTTCTTCCATGACTCTTCTCTGCAGAATCTCCGGCGTATCGCCTTCCTGTACGTAAACTGCTTTCTGGAGAATGATCGGTCCCGTATCGGTCCCTGCATCAACGAAATGCACGGTGGCACCGGTTACCTTTACCCCCCGCGCAAGTACAGCCTTATGGGGTGCAAGTCCATAATAATTCTTTCCGCAGAAGGATGGGATCAGGGCCGGGTGAATGTTGATGATCCGGTTGGGATATGCCGCCACGATTTTCTCCGAAATAACGACCATACAGCCTGCCAGAACGACCAGACCGGGGTCGAAGCTTTTGATTGCGGCAAGCAGCGCATCATCAAAGCTGTTCGGATCCGGATATTCCCCCCTTGTAACAACCATAGCCGGAATATTTTTCTTCTTTGCCCTCTCCAGCGCATAAGCCTTTGGATTATTACTAATAACGGCAGCCACTTCCGTATTGGTAATCCTGCCGCTATCAATCGCGTCCAGAATTGCCTGAAGGTTTGTACCGCCGCCTGAAACGAGTACAACAATTTTCAGCATCTTATCTTTGCCTTTCTCTCTCCAAAAGAACAATCCTAAAAACACATGAAGATGCAGGCATGTCCTTTTAGCTGCCTGCCTAAAGCCAAGATCATCTTTACAAAAACCGGTTTGGGTCACAAAAAAAAACGCAAATCGGTTTATTTCATCATTCTACCATCTCCTGCCGTAAAAACAAGCAAGGATTGTCGAATAGAACTTATCAGGTTTTTTAAGGATTAAATACCAGGAAATGCTCGGTATCATAATTCCATTTAAACTGTACGGGCATATTATGCTGAATCAGCCAGTTGCTCCCCATATCGTAGGTTTTCAAGATCATCGTATCCTTGTCGTAAGAATCCACAACAAAGCAGTGATCATAGCTGGCATGCCCAACATGCGTGACAAACACAATCGAACCGTAACGGATATCATCAAAGGATTCGCTCTTATTATAGCCGATTGATGTGAGCCAGTCGTATATCCCGTTATTAAGGGTATAACCGCCCTTTGGCTGGTCGGTAAAGCCCATATCGTAAAGCGCTCTGGAAATCAGACGGTCGCAGGATATTTTTCCATCTTCACATGGGACTTTGCTGTGAGAATCCCAGTAATACCAATTATTGGATTTTGCCATATTGCATACATTAATGACAGAAGCTACGAAGTCCTCCGCTTTGGGAGCATTGTGGTGGATCGTGATATAGATATCGCTCTCCGGCACTCCGTACCAGCCGACTCCTTCGTCATTCCAACCGCTTGAGCACAGCCAGTCGTGTTCCGCCTTTTTTGCCGTATAATTATGGGCGCCAATCTTCAGATGAGGATAAAACTCGCGGAAAAGGGGCTGCCTGCACTGCGGGTCCGAATACCAGCCGATTCCCTCATAATTCCATCCAAGAGAAACAAGCCAGTCCTTCTCCTTCTCCTTCATGGTATAGTGGTGATCGCCGCTGTAAGGATTGAAGAGTCGGTAGACCGGCACATTCGATTTCCTTGGCGCGTACCAGCCGATTCCCTCGTAATTCCAGGCCTTCTCCACAAGCATGTCGCGCTCAGCCGCATTGGCTGTATAAAGGTGCTCATGGGTCTCAGGATTATATAGACGATACATATCTACATATTCGTCCGACCGGACCGTTTCAGTATATTCCGCTGACGCTGTCTCTGTGCTGCCCATAAGGAGGCTGAATGCTGCGGCAACAGCCGCGACAGCAGCTGTTAACCGAAAAAGCAGTCTCCTTGACTTCTTCACTCTCTCCAACTTTTTCATCCCCTCTTAAAAATCTCTTTTCGATTTCTGTCTTTTCGATTTCTGACGTCCATTCGTGTCAGCACGATAGACGTTACAGCCTTGGTGTATTAAAAATGGGCAAGCAGTCATTTCACAGCTTGCCCATTCAGCCGAATCATCACTTTCTCTTAGTTTCCTCAGTTCTTTCGTCTATCAGCTCGGCAGGTTGAATACTCTCACTACGCTCTTGTCCCATGTCGAAGTCCAATAAGTATAGCAGGGCTGTTTTGTCTGGATCAGTTTATTGGATCCAACGTCCAGTCCGTAATAATTAAAAGTATTGGGATCGAACTTGACCATGACGAAGGTATGGTCCCACTTTGCTGCTCCAATATGCCGGATCATGACGACCGAACCGTATTTTACGTCGCTCCAGGAATTACTTTCGACAAATCCGGCACTTTTTAGGAGGTCCGGAAGCCCGCCGTGCATGCTGGCGCCTCCTGCCGGCTGGTCCGTGTAACCCAGGTCGTACATGGCGCGGGATACCAGCTTGTCGCAAGTGATCCTTCCGTCGCTTGCAGGAGGCGTGGCGCTGGTATTGCCATAGGTCCAGCTCTGTGTCCTGGCCATATCGCATACGTTCTGGGCAGCCGCTACAAACTTTTCAGCAGTAAGCTGACCTTCCGCCACCGGAGTCGTCGTTACCGTACCGTCCGAAGAAGCTTTCACGGTTCCTGTATTCTGGGAAGAGCTGCTGTTCTGCTGAGATGTTTTGCTTCCCGGAGTCAGGACCATACCCTTTTCCAGAGCAAACCATGCGTAGCCTTCTTCATTCCAGCCATTCTGGGCCAGGTGATCATTTTCAACCTTCTCGGTCGTATAATTATGCGTCCCGATCTTGACATTTGGATTGAACTGCCGATAAAGAGGGATTGTTTTCGCATCGTCGGAGTACCATCCGATGCCTTCATAAGTCCATCCGTCCTCCACCATCTTATTCTTTTCTTTTTCCAACATGGTGTAGTGATGGTCGCCGCTATACTTGTTGAACATACGGTAGACGGGCGTCTTGGACGAAGCCGGCGCAAACCAGCCTACTCCTTCATAATTCCAGCCGCGTGTCATCAGAACGTCGCGCTCCTTGACCTCCTTTGTATACAGATGCTCGCCGGTATAAGGGTAAAAAAGCCGGTACATGGCAACTTCTCCGGCTCCTTTGGAAGCAATTGCTGCATCAATTTCCTGGCTGGAAAAAGACTGGGCGTGAACCTCTTCAGAGGCAGCCATGCCTCCGACCATAAGCGCCGCAGCAAAAATTCCAAGCGTCAGTATACCTTTTACGAATGAGTGATTTTTCATATACGAAATCTCTCTTTCCCTTGTGTTTTCTTTCTGGTTTTCTGTTTCTCTCACTGCTTTTCTTTCTGGTTTTCTGTTTCTCTCACTGCTTTATTTCGGGAGATAGTATAACATATTGGCACATTTCTGTAAATATATAGTAACTTTATTTACATTTTTGTAATATGATTTTCGCTCATTCTCAAAAGACAAGGACCTTCGCCGCATGGCAGAAGATCCTCCTCTGAAATGATAACAATATTCTTTCTCTCTTCTTATTTATTTCCATTTAACCGGTTAATCAGTAGGTCAGCGCATCATCACCGACACATCCCGCCTCCGGAATATTATTCTGTTCTGCAGCTGCCTGTTCCGCTGCTGCCTTCTGCTGGGCAGAAACATCCGGTACCTGCTGTTCATAAGCCTGTGCTGCCGCCGCCTGTCTTGCCGCCTCATCAGCAGCTGCCTGTTCTGCTGCCGCCTGCTCTGCTGCCGCCTTCTGGTCTGCGTAGATCTGCTGCTCTGCTATCAGAGTATTCATGACGGAACCATCGGCAGAATTTGTATACTCCAGATAAGCAATACCGGCCTCCATCTTGATTACCAGGTCTTTTCCTGTAAGGAAAGGAAAATCATGAAGGACTGCTTCCGTTCCGTCTGCGAACGTAAGCTTTACATTACAGAGGATATGCTCTCCGGCATCTGCAGCTTGTTCGGGATTCTGAAAATAAAGGGTCCGCGTCTCATCTGCTTTGAAAGAATCCTCTCCTTCCAGCAGGTTCGCGCCATACTCTCCCTCTCCCTCTGCAACGGAGAAACCGGTAATTTCACTTCCTGCGGCATTGCTGATCTTTATTCTTAAGGCATTCTCATCTTCCCTGCCGATTGCAGGAAATATCTGTTCCTCTTCAGCCGATGAAGTCACAGTGCTCTGCGTGATAAGGGATTCCGCTTCTGTCTCTGAATCAGCCTTTACGCTTTCTGTATCCTCTGAAATTGATTCTGCACTAGTCTCCATAACCTCTTCCAGAGCTTCCGGTTCCGGCGCTGAAGATCCGGAAGCAGAAGATGCGGAAGCAGACCCGCAGCCGGCAGAAGTGAGGACCAATGACAGGATTACCGCTTTAAAAATAAATTTTCTTTTCACTTAATATACTCCCAGATAAAGACTTTTAAAGAGCTTTTGAAAGCCCGCAGCAGAAAGATCGAAACTCCTGCCCGGGCTTTTAAAAATTGTTTGCTTCTGAATTGCTGTCAGTTGATCGGGTAATAATTTACATAGACGTAGGTTCCCTTGTCGCCATAGTGGATCATAAACCCGTTTTTGCCATCACGGCCGAAGCTCGGATCTATGACGTACCACTGACCGTCTACCTTGACTTCTGTCCAGGAATGAGGAGAAGGTGCGCCTCTTCGAATTGCCACGCCGCCCCACATCTGTCTTGCCTCATAGCCCAGAGCGGTAGCCATTTCATAGAAGGTAGCCGCATAGACAAGGCAGTTTCCGCGGTGGGTAGTAAAGCCCATATTGGCAAGCTGTCTGACCCCAAGCGTAACGGGAACTCCGCGCAAATACTTGATGGTCCCGGTGCTCCAGTTATAGGCAGCGCGAAGGTCCCAGCCGACCTGGTCCAGCGTCGCGCACGCCTGCGGATAGGCTGCTCTGGCATCTGCCTGGCTGAGTGGTTCATAAGACTGGCCGCTTACTGCGTAGAAGCCTACGCCTTCTGCATTCCAGCCGCTTCTTGCAAGCAGGTTATACTCGTCTGCACTGGTAGTATAGTTATGTGCGCCGATTCTGGCTTTTGGGCTGAAGTTCCGATAAATCGGAACCGCATGATTATCATCCGAATAGAAAGCTACACCTTCATAGTTCCAGCCATGGGCAGCCAGAAAATCTTTCTCTCCCGGATTCATGGTATAATGATGATCTGCCGTGATGGGGTTGAAAAGTCTGTAAACGGGTGAATCCGAATGCTGGGGTGCGTACCAGCCTACGCTCTCATAATTCCATCCTGCGTTCATCAGGCTGTTGCGCTCTCCGCGGTTAACGGTATAAAAGTGTTCTCCCGTATGTGAATTGAACATACGATAAACCGGAACAGTAGAACCGCTGTTGGCCGCTTCGGCTTTGACAGAAGGTACTGCGCCGCATACGGCCGTTACCAGCAGTACAGCTGCCAGAAATGCGGCTGCCTTTCTTAAGATGGCTTTGCTTTTCATGTCTGTCCTCCCTATAGGTTATTCATGTATAGAAAATATTGAAATGGATTACTTTCTATGACTAATATAGCATAACCGCCAGGGATGCAGTCGTATTTTCATGCGAACATTCATCCGAAAACGTCTTATTAAACGAAAACGTCTTATTAAACCAGGTCTACTCCCTTTTCGCCCTTGACGATCCGTCCAATCCTGTACGGAGCCTCTCCTGCCGCCTGTGCAGCTTTCATCGCCGCTTCGACGTCTTTTTCATCCACTGCCATTACCATACCGATCCCGCAGTTGAAGGTATTGTACATAACGTGCCAGTCAATCTCGCCCTTTTTCTGCAGCAGCTTGAAAATAGCGGGCATTGGATAAGAATTCTTCTCGATGACTGCGCGTGTGCCGTCCTTAAGCATACGCGGAACGTTCTCATAGAAGCCGCCTCCGGTGATATGGCTGCAAGCTTTGATCTTTACGCCTGCTTCCTTGATACTGCGGAGGGCTTTGACATAAATCTTAGTGGGGGTAAGCAGAACTTCGCCGAGCTTTCCGTCCAGTTCATCATAATAGGTGGACAGGTTCACTTCCGTCATGTCGAAAACCTTTCGAACAAGAGAGAAGCCGTTGCTGTGTACACCGGATGATGCAAGTCCGATCAGGACGTCTCCGTCCTTAAGGTCTGCACCGGTGATCATGTCCTTCTCGTCAACAATGCCCACTGCAAAGCCGGCAAGGTCATACTCGTTTGTCGGATAGAATCCCGGCATCTCAGCAGTTTCGCCGCCGATCAGGGCAGCATTTGACTGACGGCATCCGTCCGCAACGCCTTTGACGATCTCCGCAATCTTCTCCGGATAGTTTTTGCCGCATGCAATATAGTCCAGGAAGAAGAGCGGTTCGCCGCCTGCGCATGCAATATCGTTCACGCACATGGCAACGCAATCGATACCAACCGTATCATGCTTATTCATGAGGAAAGCCAGCTTCAGTTTGGTTCCGACGCCGTCGGTTCCTGAAACCAGAGTCGGTTTCTCCATGCTCTTGAAAGCTTCCATGGAAAAAGCGCCGGAAAAACCGCCCAGTCCTCCCAGCATCTCAGGACGTACGGTCGTTTTGACGTACTTCTTCATCAGTTCAACTGATTTGTATCCGGCCTCAATATCAACTCCTGCGTTCTTGTAATCCATTCTGTCTCCTTTTCTTTATAAGAAAATATATTTGTCTGCCTTTTATAATCAGTAGTCTTCGTATCCCACGTCAGCAAGTCTTGCGTCTTTTTTCTTTACTTCTTCGCAGAGCTGCTCTTTATAGGCTTTTACCTTCTTCAGCATCTCCGGATCGGATACTGCCAGGATTTTTGCTGCCAGGATAGCCGCGTTCTTGGCTCCGTCAATAGCTACGGTCGCAACCGGGATTCCGCTCGGCATCTGTACGATAGAATACAGGGAATCGCGTCCTCCCAGAGACTTTGTGTGCATGGGGATTCCAATGACAGGGAGCGGGAAGATTGCAGCCAGCATTCCAGGCAGATGAGCTGCCATACCGGCACCTGCGATCAGGACCTTCACGCCTCTTGCTTCCGCCTGCACTGCATAGTCGAAGAACTCCTGCGGTTCTCTGTGTGCGGAAATGATCCTCATCTCATAATCAATCCCGAACTGTTCCAGCATCTGTGCTGCCTTTGCCATAACCGGCATGTCTGAATCACTACCCATTACAATTCCTACTGTTGCCATTGTAATCCGTCCTCCTTACACATAAAAAATCCATCCGAATATTCAAATAATAGCATATTTCCGGCGAAAGAAAAGAAGTCCTTTCAGACTTATGCAATAGCTTATGCTGCCACCAGATTCATGGAATAAACCACAATACCGCCAATGATCAGCACAAGTGCGACGATTTTCCTGGAATTAATCTTTTCTCCAAAGATTTTCGCACCGAAAACCGTTATATAAATATAGCTGGTAGCTTCCAGGATTGGTCCCAGTGACAGGGGCACGACCTTATAAGCAAAAATAGAAAGAAAGGTCGCCAGAACAAAGATCATATATGCTCCGATGACACGGACATTCATATATTCTTTTATCACGGAATCGTAATGCTTCATGGCGGCTTTTTTGAGGATGACCTGCGACACTGCACTGATGAATGTCCCGAACAGGAAGATTGCCATATAGAGGAGAAGTTTTCCGTTCATTTTACTGCCTCCTCTTCCCGCTTTCTTCTACATTCTCTTTTGCATCCGGTTCTTTTGTCTCTCCATCCGCCGTCGCATAGAGGACAACGCCGGCAATGACCATAGCCGCTCCGATGACCTTTCCGACGCTGATGCCTTCCTGAAAGAAAACAAGTCCCCAGATCATTCCCCATACGACCGTGACTGCCTTATTGGCATAAGCTGTCGTTAAAGGGAGGCGCTTGATCACCTGCTGCCAGCCGATGGCGTAAATGCCCAGAATGGCAATAACGCCTAAGTAGTACAGGATGAAACGCAGGCTTAAGAATGGAAAACGTGATGCATTCTTACTGAAATAACTGCTCAGGGAATAAACCATAAGAAGCAGATGCAGACAGAAAATTGTTTTTATTTTTTTTCTCGACATAGTTAAAACCGTCAGCAGAAAAACCCGTCCGGATCAGACGTTTTTCTCTTCATTAAAAAAGGCATAGACCGTATCGATGACTTTCTGCCGGTCTTCCTCTGTCAGTTTGTAGTACATAGGCAGACGGACCAGTCTCTCGCTCTCTTTTGTCGTATACTCGTCCGGTCCGTCAAAGCGTCCGAACTTGTATCCGGCAGGAGCCGAATGAAGCGGGACATAATGGAACACAGCCAGGATGCCGTTTTTCTTCAGATAGTTTATAAAAGCTGTCCGCTGCTGCAGCTCCTTCAGCTTCAGATAAAACATATGGGCATTGTGCTCACAGTCTTCCGGAATGGTCGGCAATTCGACAAGCCCTTTCTCCTTCAGCGGCAGGAAGGCATCGTAGTAGGCTTTCCAGGATGCCAGACGGTCGTCATTAATTTCGTCAGCCAGTTCCAGCTGGGCCCAGAGATAAGCCGCGTTGAGCTCGCTGGGCAGGTAGGAATCTCCGAAGTCGACCCATGTGTATTTGTCTACCTGGCCACGGAAAAATTTGGCACGGTTGGTACCCTTCTCACGTAAAATCTCCGCGCGTTCATTGTAGGCCTGATTATTGACAACAATCGCACCGCCTTCTCCCATAGAATAGTTTTTTGTTTCATGGAAGGAATAGCAGCCGAAATCCCCAATCGTTCCAAGCGCGTGCCCTTTATAAGAAGCCATAACGCCCTGCGCGGCATCTTCTACGACCTTGAGACCGTGCCTCTGTGCGATATCCATGATGGTGTCCATTTCGCAGGCTACGCCTGCGTAATGAACCGCTACGATAACTTTCGTCCGGCTGGTAATGGCCGCTTCAATCTTCGTCTCATCGATGTTCATGGTATCCGGACGGATATCAACAAAAACCAGCTTAGCGCCGCAGAGGACAAAGGCAGTCGCCGTACTGGAAAAGGTATAGCTTGGAAGAATGACCTCGTCTCCCGGATGAAGATCACAGAGAATTGCAGCCATATCGAGCGCAGTCGTGCCGCTTGTCGTCAGCATGACCTTCTGAGCCTTAAACCGGTTTTCCATCCAGGCATTGCACTTTTTTGTGAACTGGCCGTCGCCGCAGATCTTGTGGCTTTCCACCGCCTGTTTGATATAATCCAACTCTCTGCCTGTAAATGGCGGTACGTTAAAATCGATCATGAAAAAAAATGTCTCCTTATATTATTAATCGGTTTTCTATTTTAGCACGAATGCATCGTGAGAAAAACTGCCGTTTCATATTTTTGTGAGATCCAGCGTCTGCTCACTCGTCCAGTGCCCGGTTCAGCACCTCCGTACCCGGAAGGACAAATCTTCCCTCTGACAGAAGAACGGTCTCACTGCCGTCCAGATTGAGGACCTTAATCTCTCCCAGCTCTTCGTAAGGAATTGTCACGTCTGTATGGCAGTTGAAATACGCCTTTGACGGTTCCGTTTTTCTCTTAGCAGATACTTCATTCTCTCTGGCGATAATTTCTCTGCCGTCCGGATTGTAAACTTTCAGGTCTTCCTCATAGCTGTAGCAGGTATCGCCGAATGCAAAGTGCGGTCCGGTTTTTTCTGCAATCAGGATTGGCATCTTGTCCGCAATCCTGAATTTCCTGGCCATGGCGTAAGCGGTCGTATTGGTGCCGATTGCAAACTCTCCAATAGGCACGGTGGGATGATGGAAGAGAATATTTTCTTCGATATAGCGCCTGTTCTCCTCTTCGCTTTCGAAGTTGGAACAGCTGTAATCCGTTACCATGCCGTCAGTAAGCACGATCTTCAGATTTCGGTAGTTGAGCCCTTCCAGGAAGACTTCGCTCACAAAAAGGGTCCCGGTCGTTCCTTCGAGGACCGGCGATGTAAAAACTTCTCCCACCGGTATATTGACGTCGGCAACGCAGTTTTCGAAATTCGTCTGCTTACCCGGGTCATCCAGATGGTGGAGATGAATCGTCAGATCTGTGCAGTTTCCATTTATTCCCGTAACATGAACGTATTCGCCTTGATCCAGGGCATCGATCATCTTCTGCTGAATCGGGCGATAGATTTCATTGGACAGATTGTTGACCTTTATCGTTTCCCGGAAAATATCTTCAAACTGTTCCCCAATCTCCGGAACCGGATAGGCAATGATGGTAAAGCTGCGTTCCTCTCCCTTAATGAAGCGGTTGGTGATCTGACCTGCGCCGCCTGCATAGCGGGCCTGCAGCATTCTCTGTTCCTTGGAAAGGACAAACGCCTCTGCCTTGGCAGCCGGTTCAAAAGGAACCTCCCCGAAGGATTCAAAGCAAGCCGGCCCGGCATGGGTATAGGCAAGCTTCGCCACTGCTTCATAAGCCTCGCGGAGAGCCTGCAGCTTAGCCGTTACATAGTTTTCATCCATATAGATAGCAGCATCGCTCTTATGGTCATAATCAAACTGCGGATTCGGGACAGCACCGTAAAAGCCTATCCGCATGCCGTTCATCCGGTTGACCGAATGAGGTGCGCTGCGGTAAATGACAGATTCCAGCCCCATCTCCCGAAACTGGATGACAACTGACCGGATAATCCGTTCAAAGCCAAGACGATAGCGAACATTGACCGTCTTCTTTTTCGTCAGGTCCTTCTTCTGGGCATCGAAACCGGCTTTAAAACCCTTTGTAAAGGTAAGGGCAATCTCATCAATTTCCTTTTGGGGCAAGCCCGCAAGGAACTGTGCCATTCTCTGTTCATTTTTGCTTACATATTCGCCGCTTCGATATAAAAACCTCAGATCATTTCCATCGTCAAGGTTCTCTTTCATAACAAGATCGCGCAGAAAAGTGTTATCCGGATCCAAGGTCTCACGTGTACGGTCCGCCATAAAACGAGGCAGATAATCCATACAATACCAGTAAATGGCACCACGTACGTTTACGGCAATGCCTGTTCGATCAGCAGGCTTTTCACTCGAATTCTCCGCATCCGCTTCCGCATTGGAAAAAATCCCATAAATCTGAAGAAGCAGTTCCATAACGACCAGCAGGTCCCAGGAACGGTCCTCATAAGCATACTGGATGGCGCCTCTCAGTTCCGTATACAGAAAGCTGAGAAGCCTGCCGAGATCCCTGCCGAACAGTTTTACCGCGTAAGCCGGGTTGCCGTAGCAGGTCTCATATTTCTCACCAACCAGCTCTCCATATAGTTCCCGGTTCAGTGCTTCCAGCACTTCCTTAGAAGCTTCCCTGTATCTTCCCGCCTTACGCTCCTGCTTCAGTTCTGCCATCCGCACCAGGAAAGCCGCTTCTCTGCGGAAATAAGTGCCAAACGGCTCCGAAACCTCCTGCTCCTTTGCTATCTCCTTTAAACGGTCAAATGCCAGATCAAACCGTTCCATCTCATCCTCTGTTAATACCGAAAAAGTCATATACTTCCACCATCCCGTTCCAGGCTTCTTTATTCATTTCTCAGTTTTCCGCCTGCGACAAACTTGTCTAAAATCTGATGCTCCATGAAATCCCAGATTTCTTCCGAGCCGGTATGGGTCTTCTCATTACGCTTTTCCACCTGGGACCTTGCGACGTTATGAGCCGTCCAGTCCCCTCCGTCATTGGATGCGTTGAGTATCATAGGCTGGAAATTGTCCATGACGTGGGCATAACGGGCTTCCGGCGTTTCGTATGCATCGAATTCCTCCCAAAGTCCCCTGAGATAAGCCCCCTGGTCTTGCGGAAGCAGCCCAAAGATGCGGTCCGCCGCTTTTGTCTCCCGTGCTTCCTCTGTCTTCTTGCCCTCTGTATCGTAAGCATAGGTATCGCCTGCGTCAATCTCGACCAGATCATGGATCAGGACCATGAGCATGACCTTGGCGATATCCACTTTTTCGTTTGCGTATTCCTGCAGCAGCCAGGCCATGACAGCCAGATGCCAGGCATGCTCGGCGTCGTCCTCCCTGCGCCCCCCGCCGGACAGATGCGTCTGGCGGAGGATGTTTTTCTCCTTATCAATTTCAAGAACAAAATCCAGCTGCTTTTTAAATCTCTCTTTATCCATTCTTGTCCACTTCAATCCAAATCAGATTTTTTGCTCAGCTAAGCCCCCACAAAATGAGGGACAGCCAGCCAATCGTCATGATACCGGAAAGGATAGTTGCCGCTCCGGCCTGCATATAGGTATCTTCCCTTTTGACCAGCTGGCGGATTGCCACGATGAAAGCATAAAGAGCAAATAATGCTCCCAGCAGGCCCAAGGCTCCGACAATCAGACCTCCCTGTCCGCCATACCAGGCTGAAACAACTACGGACGCTGCGAGAAGCAGCACGGAAAGCAGGGTCAGGACCATGGAAAAGCGTGCTTCCTTCGATACTTTTTTCTTTAGAAAGGTGTATCTCTTTTCACGGCTCATATTTCCTTAAGAATCTCCTTGTATTCTGCTGCGCCGTACTGCTGATAGTAGGTGCGGATTGCGTCCTCAAGGCCACCCTCGAGGACCATTTTGCCGTCGTAAGGATTCTCCTTCAGATAAGATACGACCTCAGCCATGGTTACGATCGCATTAGCAGGGAAGCCGTAAATTTCCTGAATTTCAGAAAGAGCACTCTTGTCTTTTTTCCCAACCTCCATGCGGTTTAGGGATACCATGAGTCCTTTAATTTCAACCTTTCCCTGGGCACGGATAATGGGGAAGGTCTCTTCGATGGACTTGCCGGACGTGGTTACGTCCTCGATGATGACGACCCGGTCACCGTCCTTGATATCACTGCCCAAAAGAACGCCCTTATCCGCACCATGATCCTTGGCTTCCTTGCGGTTAGAGCAGTAACGGACGTCGACGCCGTAAAGTTCGCTGATGGCGACGGACGTCGCGACGGAAAGCGGGATTCCCTTGTAAGCCGGACCGAAGAGGACGTCAAAATCCAGACCATAATGGTCATGGATAGCTTTTGCGTAGAATTCGCCAAGCTTTTTCAGCTGGCTTCCAGTCACGTAAGCGCCAGCATTCATGAAGAAGGGACTTTTGCGTCCGCTCTTAAGCGTGAAGTCGCCGAACTTGAGAGCATGGCTGTCGAGCATAAAATCAATAAACTGCTTCTTGTAGTCTTCCATTTTTTTACCTCGCTTATCTTACTGCCCCGATCAGTTCTGTGACGGAGGCAATATGGTTTTTGTCCAGATATTCATTGATTCCGTCAAGGATGTCCAAAGTAACAGCCGGATTGGTAAAGTTGGCGGTTCCAACCGATACCGCCGTGGCGCCGGCAAGCAGGAATTCAATCGCATCCTCTGCCGTCTGTATGCCGCCCATGCCGATGATGGGGATTTTTACCGCCTGCGCGCACTGATAGACCATGCGGACTGCGACCGGCTTAACGGCAGGCCCCGACATTCCGCCGGTCTTGTTTGCCAGTACAAAAGTCCTGCGGTTTATGTCAATCTTCATACCTGTAATGGTATTGATCATGGATAGCGCGTCTGCTCCGCCCGCCTCCGCAGCTTTTGCAATCTCCGTTATATCCGTGACGTTGGGCGTCAGCTTCATGATAACCGGCTGCTTTGCATGCTCCTTCACTGCCCTTGTAATTGCTTCTACCCCTTTAGCTTCCGTACCAAAGGAAAGGCCTCCCTTAGTAACGTTGGGACAGGAAATGTTAATCTCCAGCATATCGCAGGGCCGGTCAGCCAGGCGGTCGACTACTTCCAGGTATTCTTCCTGTGTATGTCCGCAGACGTTAACGATCACCCGCGTATCGTAATTCTGAAGGAAAGGAAGATCTCTCTCCACAAAAACGTCGATACCGGGATTCTGCAGACCGATCGCGTTCAGCATACCGCCTGAGACTTCCGCAACTCTGGGCGTCGGATTGCCTGCCCAGGGTTTATTGGCTACGCCTTTTGTCGTAACCGCACCCAGCTTATTCAAATCCATAAATTCACTATACTCCTGTCCGGAACCGAACGTTCCGGAAGCAACCGTAACCGGATTTTTCCATTCGACACCGGCAATCTTCACTCTTAAATCTGCCATAGTATTTCTTCCTCATGATGGAACCAAAGTGACCGATGCTTTGGCTTCCTCTCTACAGGCGTCAAAGCTCTTTCCCTTCTGCTATCTCTATCGGAGCAATCACACAAGAATGTCTTCCGCATTGAAAACAGGTCCATCCTTGCACACTCTTTTATTCTTTACATGGGAATGTCCGTCCGATTCCACGGATTCACAGACACAAGCCAGACATGCGCCGATGCCGCAGGCCATCCTCTCCTCCATGGAGATATAACAGGGAATCTTCTTCTCTTCTGCATAGATCTTTAAGGCGCGCAGCATAGGCTTTGGACCGCATGCAAAAATAATATCGCCTTCCAGCCCCTGTTCCTTTATGGCATCCAGGACATTTCCCTTTGTTCCGACCGAACCGTCTTCTGTTGCAAGAACAACGCCTCCGTAACGGGCAAATTCATCCGTCAGGAAGGTATCCTGATTGCGATATCCCAGAATGCTGATGATCTCAAGAGGATTTTCAGCAGAACTGCTGTCCGCATGTTCCATGAGGTCCAGAGCTTCTTCCCGTTCCATTCCGCTCTTGAGGCTCATAGCAAGCTGCCGGATGACCATGCGGGCTTTATCCTGTCCGGATTCGAAAAGTTCTCTCGCAGTTTCCAGCATAGGCGGGATTCCGATTCCTCCGCCGATCAGGAAAACCCTCTTACTCTGAAGGGCTTCATCCAGAGGAAATCCATTTCCCAGGGGTCCTAGAACGCGGACCGTATCGTTCTCGCGCAGGGCTGAAAACTCTTCGGTTCCGGTTCCCTTTCCTGTCACACGGTAGACCAGACGAAGGGTTCCTACGGTCTTATCGATCCCGCAGATGCTGATGGGCCTCGGCAGCAGTTTGCTGCTGTCCCGGCTGTAGAGGTCCACGAACTGACCGGCATGCGCTGAGCATGCGATATCCGGCAGATGGAGGACGATATCATAGATGTCTGTACTGATTTCACGCTGCGACACAACGGCCGCTTCAACCATCGTTTTTCCCATGCTTCTCTTCCTGCCTTTCAAAAAAAACTATTGGCTACTCTTTTTGGGTGTAGCTGCAGATATAAGTATCATCGGTCAGGTTCTCTGCCTTTACCTCGATTTCGCGGCCCGTTCGTTCCTGCAGAAAAGCGTTGAGCGTATCCGGCCAATGGGTGACGAACACGACGTGATCATTATCCACCATAGAGGAAAAAAGATTGTCCGGATCGACGTCAAAATGGGATACCTGCCTGTAGTATCGGGGGCTGAAGCTGTCCCAGCTTCCGCTTCTTACAACGTTGGACAGATCCTCTGTCCTGCCTGCTTTCAGTGCCGGAAGCCCATAGTAATAATTCTCAGCCAGTGTCAGACTGTCGAAGACATAGAGGGTATCCTTGCTGTTCCGTACAAGTTCCCTAACAGCTTCCCTCTCCTGATAATGCTCCTTGTGCCTGCGGAAGGAAGCTCCCTGCCAGAAATTTTTCAGATAAAGCGCACCGTCTCCCGCTGCAAGCAAGAAAAAAACAAGTGCTGCAGCCGTCGTAAGGACCGCTGTTTCTTTGCTTCTCTTGTTTTTCTTTCCCTCTTCTTTTTGTCCTGAAGGAATGAGAAGGAAGAAAACGTCAGCGAAGGCAAGGGCAACCGCAACTCTGGGCACATAGCGCATGGGGATGACGCAGAGCGCTCCGTTTATGCCATAAAAGAAGAACAGGAGCAAAGCGCGCGTCTTCCACCGGGCTCCTCCTTCTGCGAAAAGCAAAAACAGGAAGATCAGAGTCGGAAGGAGCAGGATCATCTGGTTTGTCCGGTCCTTGAATACATTCTTTGTATAGGCGATTCGCTGTGGAAGTCCGGCAGCCCGGGACTGGATTTCTCCCGCTTTGGTCAGCGCTTCCTCTGTAAAAACATCTTTTTCTACAAAGCGCCAGCTGACTGCCATGGCATAATCGGTCCCGGAAAGACCTGCCTCTGCAAATTCTTCGCTGTGGGCAGCATAATCCGCAGCCGGAAAGTCCACGACTGTGCTGCGAGCATTCATATAATTCATGAACTGCGTCCACTCCGGAGGTGCATACTCTGCTTTTTCCAGGGCATTCGCGCCCCCGAAAAGGACTGCAGTCAGGCAGATTGCAGTTAGTCCCTTGAAAAATCCGCGCCGCAGGTCATGCTTCTGTTCTTTATTCTTGACGAGTCCGGAAACAAGATTCAGGAAAGGACGGATAAAGAGGGGAAGAGAAAGAAGGACGGTAGGCAGAAATGCAGACGACCTGATCCCCCAGGAAAGAAAAGCGAGAAGTATGCCGGGAATCACATAAGACAGGCGAACGCTGTTTATAAGTCCGGTATAGATAAGAAGGATACCGGCAGCGGAACCCATGAAAGCAACCATGGTGAAGGTAAAGAAGAACGGTTCTACTGTGGCAAAAATACCTGCCGTGATGAGGAAGCACCAGAAGCTGCGTTTTCCTTCCAGAAGGCAGAAGAAAATGCCTGTCATGGACAGGAAGAGAATGACCCCCATAGCCGCCGCATACCAGTTCATCCGGTCGTTTAGGAAATAGAAGGGCTTCAGCAGATAGCCGAAAAAGGCTTTTGTGAAGACAAGCCAGCTGTTCATGTCACTGCCGTAGGATCCGTTGGCGATAAAGCTGAGCAGATAATCATCGTCCTCCATGAAGGAAACCTTATCCATAAGAAAAGGGATCAACGTGAAAAGGGCAGACAGCAGAACTGCCAGCCACCTCTTCGCTCTCGTTGAAATAATATTGCAGCCTTTTTCTGTTTTTCCCAATGCATTTCCGATCATGGAACTGATATCCTTTTTCTTTCTAGCCGTAAAAAGCAAGCAGGCTGTCTATGCCGTTTTGCTGCAGTCACTTTAAGGTAGTCTCTGCATTCTTGTCATTTTTTGAAGAATCTTCGTGGATGTCCTCCATACCTCCGGTCCGCTTTCCCGCCTCTCCATCTACATTAAAGGTGTCGCGAACCGTATACTGGTCCATGGAATTAATAGACATATAAATTCTGCCCACGTATTCTCCCAGCATGCCGATCATAGCCATGATCATACCGGTCATGATCAGGGTGATCGCCATCAGGGAACTGTAGCCGGCGAGGATTTCGGCACCAAACATGAGTTTTCGAACGATCACGACAACAGCCCAGACAAAGCCGATCAGGGAAAAAATCCCTCCGCTTACTGTCGCAATACGAAGCGGCTTTACGGAAAAGCTGGTCAGACCGTTCGTCCAAAGGGCAAGAGAACGTCCGAAGGTAAAGCCGGAACTCTTATCGTCTCCCCTGGACCTCTGTTCCATCATGACAATGGTAATCCTTCTGGTCACGGTCAGAAGCAGTCCTTCCATATAAGGATAAGGATTTTTATATTTTATGACTTCGTCGCTGACGAAGCGTTTCATGACACGGAAGTTATCCAGAGAAAGGGTCCTGGGTTTTTCCAGCATAATGGAAGTAACTTCCCGATTCACCCAGCTGCCGAAGCGTTTGAAGCGGCTCTCCTTTTTCTGAAAATAGTTGGCTGATGCTATATCGCATTCATCGCGTTCGACCGGTTCTACCAGGCGCCAGAGTTCCGGCACCGGACTCTGCAGGTCGTCGTCAATCTCGCAGACATATTCGCCCGAAACAAAATGGTGGCCTGCAAGAAGAGCGGTATGCTTTCCCCTGTTGCGGGCAAGATCTACGACCTTCACCTTCGGGTTGCCGGCTGCCAGTCTATGCAGGACCTCGCTTACATGGTCCGGCGAACCGTCATTGACGCAGATGGCCTCGTAATCGTACTCCGGTCTCTCCCCAACCGTCTCTGCAATCTCCTTTATCACTTTCTCAATCGTATCCTCGCTGCGGTAGCATGGGATTACGAAACTGATCAGATTATGTACAACTTTCCTCATTTTCCATGTTCCTGTTATCAATGTTCCGGGATGTCACACATAGCTTCCGGCAATATCCCTGTGTTCTCCGTTTGTTCAGAGAGACCTGTCAGGTTCTCCTGATAAATTCAGTCTTTCTCCATCCTAAATGAATAGGCAACCTCCCGTCCTTCTCTGTCCCGGACGGAAAACTTTTGGAAAAAGTCTTCCGTCACCCGGTCGACCTCTGCCCGGTCTTTGCCGGTCACATAATAGCGGGTCAGGTATGGATTCGGACCGTAGTTGTCGATTTTTTCCCCTTTTTTATAAAAAATCTGGGAAAAAATCACATGCTCGTCCCTTGCCAGTTCTTCTGCCGTCTGAAGGTCATAAACCTCCATGTCCTGCCTGCCGACGAAGTATAAGCCTGCACAGTATTTATCAAAGTAAGGACTATGGCCCCTGAACTGAGCTTTCAGCGCATCCGTATCGTATACATAGTTGAGCAGCATATCCTCTATGTCGAAACCGCTGCAGATGGTAACCATCTCATGCTCATAACCGAAGAGCCTGGCTGCGATCTCACAGACCTCTACTCCGTGCTCATTGTAGAAAAACTGCATAGAGAGCGCCCCGTTCTTCTGGCCGGTCGCCGCGATATATTTTTCCAGAACAGCTTTGGCTTCCGGCAGAATTTTCCGGACCGCCGCCGCCGGATAGCAGAGACGGTTGAGAAGAGGCAGGGCATTTCCCTCCTGTGGGTTTTTCTCCCGATCCGCAATGGAGATAACGTGTACCTCACCGTCGATGACCCAGGTCATCATGTTGTACTCGCGGCCTTTGGAAAATTCTTCTACTTCGATTTCCGTTTCCATACCGGAGGATCTTCCGGCAATATCCTGAAAGAGAGAACGGATTTCCTCTGTACTGCGGACAACGTAGATTCCCTTGGACCCCCATCCGTTAACCGGTTTGACAACCAGCGGCATAGAAAAACCACTCAGCTCACGATCCTGAAAATCCGCTTTAAGAACCGTATGTCTGGGGACATGGATTCCCTGCCTCTCCATCAGATCCTTCGCCGCATTCTTTTCCCGATAGTATGGAATCTGATCCGGTTTCAGATACCAGCGTATCCCTGCCCGATCGGCAATCCTGGTAATCTGTTCCAGAAGCAGGTCCGAAAAAGAACCGATGATCCCATCCGCTTCCTCCTTCCGGCACATTTCTGCAATGGCGCGGTCGTCTCGAACGTTGATATTGTAAACCTTGTCCGCGAATTTCTTCGCCGGGCCGTCCGGATATCCGTCACAAACGATCGTATAGTATCCGCGCTCTTTGGAATGGCGGACCAGCGCAATATTTTCTTCCAGTGAACCGATAATGACTAATCTATGCTGCATATTCTTCTTATCTATCTGCCTTTTTGTTTTTTTGTTTCACCATCTCCGAATGAACCTGTCAGGCTGCATATCTTATTTTTATAACACAAGATATCTGTTTTCTTCAATCCTAACCTCAGGATATCCGATTTCTTCCATCCCTGTCAGCAGCTGCAGAGGACCGGTTCAATGTCCCAATGCCCCGTTTATATCGGCGATCATATCCTCGACCGCTTTTCTGGAAGCGTCCGCGAAGTTGTCCGGGCCAAAGTTTTTATAAGGCTCTTTAGTGTAGGCGCAGATGATGCCTCGCGATGAATTGACGATGGCGCCAAGTCCGTCTTCGTTAAAGAAAACGCCGAGGTCTTCTGCCTTGCCGCCCTGGGCTCCATAACCCGGTACCAGGATATAGCTCTTTGGCATAATAGAACGGAGCTTAGCGCCCATAGCCGGATAGGTAGCGCCGACGACGGCTCCGACTTCGGAGTAGCCGCATTTCCCCATAAGGCTCTCTGCCCATTCGTTTACCTTCTCTCCAACCACCTCATAAAGCGGTTTCGTCACATCCGACCCGCATTCACTCTGATTGTCCATGAACAGGTACTCCGGAAGGACCTGACGGTCCTGAAACTCTCCGCTGGATGGATTGGAGGTCTTGACCAGGACAAAAATTCCCTTTCCTTCTTCTCTGCAGACGTCCAGGAATGGGTTGACGCAGTCCGATCCCATGTATGGATTGACCGTTGCCGAGTCCTCGTGAAAAGCAGAAAAAACCTTGCTTCCCACCTTGACGCTTCCCAGATGTCCGGCGGCATAAGCCTTGGAAGTCGATCCTATGTCTCCCCTCTTGATATCGCCGATGACGACCAAACCCTTATCCT
Source organism: Eubacterium sp. (assembly GCA_036308545.1). Taxonomy (GTDB): domain Bacteria; phylum Bacillota; class Clostridia; order Lachnospirales; family Lachnospiraceae; genus Bilifractor. Next base: position 40,083 of record JAXJVN010000121.1, read on the forward strand.
GGCAGTACTGAACGGTCCTTTCAAAAACCTGCATGCCCGGAATCCCGTACTGCTCATACATAGCAATCTGGGGTTTCACTGCCGGAATCAGGTCGTATACTGCGTCTACAATGGCTTTGTTGAACTGCCAGATGGCTTCCGCCGCACCTTCAAGCGTCTCGCCGTATTCTGCAAAAGCCTTCCTGGTCAATGCTTCCGGCACATAAGAAAGCATAGGATCAAGCCCTACTACGACAGGTGCATTCGTCTTTCGGATATTTGCAACAAGTTTATCGATCATATTCTTCTCCTTTTTTCTCTTTTTATAGCTGCCTGGAATCCTCATATACGACTTTTCCGCCGCAAACCGTATATTTTACGCGTCCCTGTACTTCTCTTCCATTGAATGGTGTATTCCTGCTCCTGGAGAGGAATTCATCGGCGTTAATTCTGTATCGCTCTTTTCCGTCAAAGATAACCAGGTCTGCATCAAAGCCCTTCTTCAGACTTCCCCTGTTTTCCAGTCCCAGGATCCTTGCCGGATTGCAGGTCAGCTTACTGACCATCTGAGGCAGTGTCAGGACCCCTCCCAGGACCAGTTCCGTATAGGAAAGAGGCAGGCAGGTCTCCAGGCCTACGATTCCAAATGGAGAATTCAGCATGCTTATTCCCTTTTCCCGGGCTGTATGCGGTGCGTGGTCCGTAGCGATGACTTCAAATGTTCCGTCCTTGAGGCCGCGTCTTAAAGCGTCGCGATCCTTTGCGGTACGAAGGGGTGGGTTCATTTTGAAATTAGGATCCCCGGGAATGCGGTCTGCACTGGTCAGGATAAAGTTATGCGGCATGACTTCGCCTGAAATGCGGATACCTTCAGCTTTGGCCAGTTTCAGCATCTTGTAGCCGCCTTCCGTCGAACAATGGCAAAGATGAAGATGAACGCCGGCTTCCCGGGCAAGAATGATATCTCTGGCAATGATGACGTCCTCTGCAGCATTCGGTATGCCGGGCAGCCCTTCTTTTCTGGAGACCTCATCCTCATTGACTACGCCATTTCCTCTAAGGGACAGGTCTTCACAGTGGTCCATTACCGGAAGGCCCAGACTCTCTGCGGTTTTCATAGCATCCAGCATCAGTCCGGCATTATAAACAGATTTTCCGTCTTCCGAAAAGCCTGCCGCTCCGTGCTCCGCCATTCCCTTCAGGTCTGCCAGCTCCTGGCTTTTCTCTCCTTTTGTTATGGCTCCGTACTGAAGAACGTGAACGGACGCTACGTCTTTTGCCTTATTATTGACGTAATCAACTTTGTCCGCCGTATCGATGACAGGGGATGTATTAGGCATGGCGCATATAGTGGTAAAACCGCCGTGGGCAGCAGCCATAGAACCGGTTTCGATATCTTCCTTCTGTGTCTGACCGGGGTCTCTTAAGTGAACATGCAGGTCGATCAGCCCCGGAAAAATATAGCAGCCTTCTGCGTCAAGGACGCGGTCTGCTTCTTTTTTCCATTCATCCAGAAGCTTGGAAACAGCTTCTGCCTTTGTATCCTGCGTCCCGTCCTCGTCCTTCTCTTCCATCAATTTTCCGGCAATCCGGCCGTCCCGGACCAGAATATGGCAGATTCCGTCTGTTCCATCTGCGGGATCTACAAGGTAACCATTCGTAATCAGCAAAGTTTTGCTCATGTTTTTCCTTTTCCCCTTTTTCTCTTATTTTTTCAGATCCGCCGGCTGTTTTTCTGTACGTTCTCCGCATAATAAACTCTCATGCAAATTATTTTGCACCACTTCATGTATAAAGTCCGCCGACGGCAAATATCCGCTTTTCCCTTACTGCATCTGGTTCTTAAACCACAGACCCACAGATGTCAGATCGCTGTCCGTCCATCCTGAGGTCTGGCTGCAGGAAGATTTAATCACAGAAGCAGACTCCCCTTTATTGCAGAGTGACCACTCAACATAGGAAAGACCGTTCTGCCGAATGAAGTTCATCCAGGCCTGGCCTTCTGTCGTATTGACCCCGCCATTCCCAGACGCGTCTGTGATACTGCATTCCGAAATAAAAACAGGTATCCCGGCATTGAGCGCACGGGTCGTCTCATCCCGCAGCCACTGGCCGTGCGTGCCGGCGTAAAAGTGAACAGAATACATGATATTGTCATAGGAAAGGCGATTATTGACGACGTCCATCGGTTTCTGGCACCACTGGTTTGTTCCAACGATAATCACAGCATTCGGCGCATTGGCGCGAATAACCGGAATAACGGAATCTGCATAAGGTTTAATCTGACTGTTCCAGTCGGAGCTGTTCGGCTCATTGCAAATCTCATATAGGACATTGGAATGGCCGGCATAGCGCTGCGACATTTCCCGGAAAAACGATATAGCTTCACTCTGGTGGGGCAGCGGATTTCCGTCCGAAAGAATATGCCAGTCTATGATAACGTACATATTCTCTGCCGTTGCTGCCTGAACGCCCTGATCGATCAGATTTTTCAGCTTTGTCTGATTCCCGCCGCTGCAGTAGCCGCCGTATTCCTGGGTATACATAGCCAGCCGGACGACGTTGGCATTCCAACCGGTCTTAAGGGTATGGAAAGCGTCCCGGTTAACATATTGGGGGAACCAGGCAATACCGTGCGTACTCAGGCCTTTGAGCACGACCTGCTCGCCTTTGTCATTCACCAGCCTGGTGCCGTCCACATGAAGGGGACGGATTCCGGAAGCGGAATTTCCGGAACTGCCACCAGCGGCATCTGCCGCCGCTTTCTGGTCCGCAGTCGGATTGACGCCGTACCAGGCAATACCCTCCGCGTTCCAGCCTATGGTCGCCAGATAATCATTCTCGCCCTTATTGGTCGTAAAATTGTGAGACCCTGTTTTTGCAAAGGGATTGAACTGGCGGTAAACAGGCACCTGGCCAGTATCACTGGAGTACCAGCCGATTCCCTCGTAATTCCAGCCAAGACTCACCAGCCAGTCGCGTTCCCCCGCATTCAGCGTGTAATGATGGTCGCCCACGAAACGGTTGAAGAGACGGTAGACCGGCTGTCCTGAAGATACCGGCGCATACCAGCCGACGCCTTCGTAATTCCAGCCGATCCGGTCCAGATGATCTCTCTCGCCCGCATTGGCTGTATAAAAATGTTCACCATTATAAGGATTGAAAAGCCGGTACATAGCCCGGACTCCGCCGGTGTCCGCACTGACCCTTTCCGGGAAAAGCAGGCATCCGAAAAGAACCGTCGCAGTCAGGACCAGCAGCTTAAAAAAGCCTTGCGCAAACCTTGTAATTGTATTATGGTAATCACATGCAGTATTTTTTCTTGTGTCTGCTTCTTTTTTCATCATGAGGCTGCCCCTTTCTGAAGGTTTCTGCCACCCTCGTTCCCACAGGTTTCCTAGAAAAATTATAAACAGTTTATATAGGCTTTGCAAACAGGGAAATGTCGATAGCTTCCCTGTTATGTTAAGATCTGTGCTATAATAATCCGGCTGCTAAAATCATTCCGGATCCTGTATTTAAAAACAAATGGTAAAGTTAAAGAAAAGCATTTTGAACTCTGTAAGAAAAGATAAAATCTCCAGCGAACATCGCCCTGCGATAAGAAAATATCTGAAACTCTCAGGAGAGCAGTGGCTTCCGGTCCTCTATCTGACCTTCAGTCTTTTGCTCCTCCTTTTTCTCTTCCTCTTTCCCGCTAAGATTGAAATCACCTATACCGGCAGCACGATTTATCAGTTCAACGGGATTGAAAAAGGTTCCGCAAAAGCTGTTGTTACTTCTCCTGCAGGCCACCCTCTGGCATCGCCTGAGGTGATTGCCGATACCAACGGCAGCAAGGCTGTCCTTACATCGGATTATAAATGGCTGCATACATCCTTGTCCCTTTCCTGTGTGCAGGAGGAAAGTCTTCACTGCACCTTCGGCCAGGACATTCAGGCAGGCACGCCGCTGACACACGACGACCTGACCATTACCTGTGCTTACGCGGATGGGACGAAGATTCCTGTTACGGATTTTACGCTCCCGGACGGTGTCAAAGCAGGCGACCCGAAGACGATTCAAACAGCGTATGGAAGCGTTCAGCTGGAAACGAATCCCTGGACTTCCGTTGACATCAACTATTACGGTTTTGATTACGCCGGGCGGACAGCCGATCCGGAAAGGCTGACCGGACAGGTTACTTTTCTGGATGGCACCATAAAAGAAATACCCGCGTCTGATTTAGAGCTTCTAAATAAACGTCCTCTGACCGTACAGGATACGTCTCTGATGGTCAAAACGCCTTACGGTCCCTTCGAAATTCCAGTGAACGTCTACCCGGATACGGATCCCGTTGAAAAAACCTGGAGCCGGCAGTTCACGGATGCTTACGAGAACGGTCAGATCACCCCCCTTCTTATCTCCTCTACTCTCTGCATTCTGGAGCAGAAGACCGCCGGAGCTGCTCTCTATCATATTTATTCGGAAAATTTTCAGCTCCAAATGGACTTATCCGAACAGAATACCGGCTTATCGGACGATACCGGGTCCCACAAGATTCATCTGGCTGTTCCTTTTGCAGACAGCAGGAACGGGATTTTAATCAAGTACGGCAAAGTTTCCGATGCGTCAGTTCCGATTCCCCAATCTTACACTGACTCCGGCCACGAACAGGGCGCCTCGGGAACTGAATTTGCCATTACGATTGACAGCTTCTGCTTTACGCCTGCTTCCGGCACAACCGCCTACGACCTGATTGCAAACGGTGTTATACGCACTCTCCGCTGCGGGAACGCGATCGATCTGAAAGAGAAAAAGAAAGACCATACTGCCGGAAGGACCGGAACCATCCTGGCAGCAGGCTCGGACCAGGATTTCTTCATCGTTTCCGTAACCGACAAAACTACCGATCTTTCCACGCTTTTGCCTGCGGACGAGATTACCTGCGCCCATTGGCTTACCGGCAAACGTACCGATCTCTACATGGACGGCAGCCTGCTAACCGGAGAAAAGGACGTGAAAAGTTCTTCCTATCTGGTCTTCACGTCCTAAAAGAATTGCATTACAATAGAAAACATGAAAGAAAAAACGAAAAAAACTTTTTTTAATAAAATAAAGGAAACCGGAATCTGCCTTCTGGCAGCAGGGCTATGTCTGTCCTTCTCCTATCCTGTATCCGCAGCGGAAAAGAGAACCTACGACTATTCCATTCAGGCTTTAAAGAATGCCGGTCTGAAGCTCAACATAGACAACAGCATCCTGACCAGGAAGAACCTGTCTCAGATTCTTTATTATTCCGCCGGAAAAAAGCTCGGAAATCAAAAGGGAGATCCGGCAGATTACCTGAATCTCCTGTACAGCAATGAAAAAATTGATTTTCTTCCGGCTTCTAACGAAATCACGCGCGGTGAGCTCTCTATGATTCTGTGGGAGCTCAGCGGAAAACCGGACCCTGATAAGGTTCCTACAGTCAGCGAAGAAGAAGAAAAATTCGATTTTATTGACCTGGATGCCTATGCGGCAGATAGGATGAATGATGCAGCTATTACCGAGAGTGAAACCGCTGAGGGCGAAACTGCTGCAGATAACACCTCCGGCACCACGGAAGCTGCTGTCACGGATACCGCGGATTCTGCAGTTATAGATGCTTCGAATTCAATAGCTTCCTCCGCAGACACAGCCGGTTCAGCAGAAAAGTGGCTTGAAAAAATAAAATCATCCGTCCGTTTCATGGTGAGAAAAGGAATCATGAAAGGTTATACAAATCAGATCTTTCGCCCGGAAGGAAGATGTACGATCCTGCAGGCAGCTTACGGCGCAGACCTGCTTTTCCATGAGGGGATGCGGGCGTCTGATCTCACTCCGGACCAGCTTGTAAGCGCAGTCGCTGCCGTTCAGGAATATGCGCGGACCCATGGCTACCGTTACGGACACTCCTCTTCTACGCCTCCGTGCGCTGACGGAAAAATCTCCTGCGACCGTCTGGAAGCCAGAGCTCTCTGGGACCTCGGCTTTACAGACCAGCCCGCCGGTGGAATTACCATCCTCAATATGGACGGTTATCTTTTAAGCAAAGGCTTTGTAAAGAGTACAGATTTCAATGACGCCGGCTACGGCAGCATTATCCTCCTTGGCCGTGCCGGCAACGGTACTCCGGTCCATGCCTACACCATGGTTTCATGCAGTCCGGCATCCGGTTCGAGAGTCTGCTATGATACCGGTTCAAACCAGCTCATCCACCAGGTGCAGCCGGTCACGCTTCCCTTATATAAGGATGGAAGGATTCTCCTCGGCGTTTATAACATTCCACGGTGATTTTCATTTGGATTATGTGAATAAAAAATCTTTCGTCCTGTGAACCCGAAAAATTCTTTGAAGCAGCAGGGACCGGGAGACCAGCGCATCAAGCTGGTTTCCCGGTCCTTTTGTTCTTTCCCTTATTCACCTGTATGCAGGAAGTGCTATCTTACAGAAAGATGGACAGACAGCAGCGGGTATTGTCTCCCGTCCAGTTGAGGTCGCTGAAGATCTGTGCACTTCCGACGTCTTTGATCTGATACTGGCCTCCCGGAACAATGTAATCTGCATCAATGTCCTGAAGTCCCAGCGCAGCTGCTCCTTCCGTCCGGATATGCAGCTTCTGTCCCGGTGCAGGACGCTTTAACACATAATGGCCCTGCTTATGAGAACCTATGGTCGAATTTTCTCCTCCGTCGTGATATGCGTCTGCCATAGTCATTTCATTCCTACCCGTAGAGGTGTAAACGAGAGGACTGTCGATTCCCTTTCCTGTGATGATCACCTTCAAATCCCCGGAATACAGCGCATTGTCTTCCCAGCTTCCGGTAGGAATCGGTTTTCGGAAGAGATGGATGAATAGCCTGGTGCTGTCTTCCTTCCAGTTTCCCGTCCCTCCGGATGAGGAGGTGCTGCTGCCTGCCCCGGAAGAGTAGCCCTCTCTGACTCCATACCATCCGATTCCTTCTGCATTCCAGCCTTTGGAAACCAGATCGTCGTTCTCCGCTTTCTTTGTCGTATAATTATGCGATCCGGTCATTGCGCCGGGGCAATACTGACGATAGACCGGAACTGTTTCTGCGTCATCCGAATACCAGCCGACGCCCTCATAATTCCAGCCGCACCTGACCAGATAATCACGTTCTCCGGCATTTCTGGTATAGAGGTGGTCTGTCGTATGGCGGTTAAAGAGCCGGTAAACCGGCGTGTTGGAATGTTCAGGAGCAATCCAGCCAATTCCTTCGTAATTCCAGCCGATCGCAGCCAGATGGTCTGCTTCTCCCTTATTTGCAGTGTAAAAATGTTCCGCTGTATAGGGATTGAACAGACGGTGCATGGCAACTCCGCCGGCAGCTTCCGTCGTTACCTCACCCGCAGCAGCCCCAAGCAAAAGTGCAAACGCAGCGCAGGCAATTCCCTTTCCCGCCTTGATCAGGCAATCTCTGTTTCGAAATCTCAGATGTTCTTTCATGACTTCATTCTTCTTATTTTTTTCATGCCGACAGATTTCCGAACGAGGCATTCGCCCATTGGATATCCTTCTGTTCCTACCCGCACTGCTCCTGCCCCGATACCCTGTTGTCGCGTTTTATTTAGCAAGTTCAAGCATGATCTTGTTGCTTCTCTGTACGAACCTTGTCATTTCTTCAGAATTCAGAGGACGGTTGCTGATCATGGCCAGATCATACAGCTGCTCGCAGAAGAGTTTACAGGTATCGTTGACCGTTGCCTTGATCTCCTTCTTTTTCTCTTCCTTCTTATCTGCATCAGCTGCTCCGGCACCTTCGGCACTCTTCTTCGCGCTGTCTGCCTCTTTCTCATCCTTAACTTCTGCTTCTTCAAATTTCACGTTGTCAAGCAGGTATTTCACCAGCGGATGTTTTGCGTTCAGGACAAGCGTGGACTGTGCAGCGAACATATCCATGTTGGCATCGTCCGCCATACCATACATACGCATCATGTCGCTCATGCGGCGGCTCTCTTCAGACAGGGTGATCACAGAGGACACCTTCTCGTCTTTCAGGTTTTCTGCTGATACGGCAATACCCGGCTTGCCAAGGGCGGTACGGAAGGCTGCCTGCAGCTTCCGAGATACTTCTTTAAGAGACTCACTGTCCTCGTCCTTCAGATCTTTATTCAATTCCGCATCAATCCTGCTGAATTTGACTTCTTCCTTCTTCTGCTCTACGTGCTGGATAAAGGGAGCATCGATGGTCGTTTTGAGAATGACCGCATCCATGCCCTGCGACCGGAACATCTGAATATACTGGCTTTGCTGGGCCTGATCCGTTACATAATAAATCGTCGTCGGCTCTTTCTTCTTATCTTTGCCGTCAGCAGCATCTGCTTCGGAGTTCTCTGCTTTTGCCTCAGTGTCTGATGCAGAACCGCCTTTCGCTGCTGCACTTCCAGCTTCTGTTTCCTTGTCAGCAGTACCGGCATCTTCGCCTTCCGCCTTTGCTTCCTCAGCCTGCTCCCCGCCCTTTATGTGCTTCAAATATTCATCCAGGCTGAAGTACTTGCCGTCTATGTCCTTATAAAGGACATAGTCCATCATACGGTCAGAGAACTTCTCATCCTTAAGCGTTCCATACTTGATGAAGGGGCTGATGTCGTCCCAGTATTTCTCGTAATCTTCTCTCTTGGTCTTGAACATACCGGACAGCTTGTCGGAAATCTTCTTGGAAATGTAGTTGGAAATTTTTTCAACGAAGCCGTCGTTCTGCAGAGCAGACCTGGATACGTTCAGAGGAAGGTCCGGACAGTCAATAACACCCTTGAGGAGCATCATATATTCCGGAATGACTTCCTTGATGTTGTCGGCAATGAAAACCTGATTGTTATACAGTTTGATCTTACCCTCGATGGAATCATATTCCGTATTGATCCTCGGGAAGTAAAGGATACCCTTCAAATGGAAAGGATATTCCATATTGAGATGGATCCAGAAAAGCGGTTCCTTGTAATCAAGGAAAACGTGACGGTAGAATTCTTTATACTCGTCATCCGTGCACTCGCTGGGCTGCTTTGTCCAGAGCGGATGGATATCGTTTACCGGCTCCGGTCTCTTCTGAATCTTAACCTGATCCTTAGCCGGCGTTACGACTACGGTCTCTTTCGTTCCGTCGTCCTTTGTCTTCTCTTCTGTTTTTTCATCGGTATGGATATGCTCGATGACGACATCGTCGTCCTTGAGGTCTTTCTCATCTATGGTCTCATACTGAGGCTCAGCACCTTCCTTTGTCAGGAAAATCGGCACCGGCATGAAGGAGCAGTACTTGTCCAGCGTCTCACGTACCTTGTACTCATTGGCAAACTCCAGTGCCTCCTCGTTCAGGTGCAGCGTGATCGTGGTTCCTGCTTCTTTACGATCGCCGCTGCTTAAAGTGTAATCCGTAGAGCCGTCACACTCCCAATGGACTGCCTCAGAACCCTCCTGGAAAGACAGGGTATCAATCTCAACGAGGTCTGCAACCATGAAAGCAGAATAGAATCCCAGTCCGAAATGGCCGATGATCTGGTCTGCGTCGCCCTTGTCTTTATATTTCTCAAGGAATTCCGTTGCACCGGAAAAGGCGATATCAGTGATATCCTTGACAACCTCATCCGCTGTCATACCGATACCGTTATCAATAAACTTCAGGGTCTTTGCCTTATCATCTGCTATGACCTCAATTCTGGGTTTATATTCCTCCGGAAGCCTTACCTCACCGATTGCATCCAGTCTCTTTCTCTTTGTAATGGCATCGCAGCCGTTAGAAACCAGCTCGCGAATAAAAATATCACGGTCTGAATACATCCATTTCTTGATAATAGGAAAAATATTATCACTGTTAATTGATAAATTTCCGTGTCTTTCTTCCATGTTGCAGAAACATCTCCTTCCAGATCAGCACTCTTATTGCAGACAAAGAAGATCAGCTGCCCGATCTCCTTATCTTCCTGTAATTCTTATGATCCTTTTGTATCCGATGACATAAATCTGCTGCCATCCACTCCGGATACTCTCAACAAATTTGATTCTAGCCTTAAATAAGTGGAAAGTCAACAAAAATCAGCACTCATCAGTTTTGAGTGCTGATTTTTTTATAATGAAAAACAGACGTTTCACACAGGCAAAATGTTGTGGAAGGATCTGGCAGACAATGCTAAAATGTGGAAGTATTTGTGAAAGAAATGCATGAAGAAAGCTTTTATTAAGAAAAGAGGAAAAGAGAATGCGTAAGACTTCCTTACGAAAGTTCATTACTTTATCTACGACAGTCGTACTGACTGCCGGTCTTACAACGGTCAGCACTGCTCCCGTATTTGCTGATGATAATGCTTTCATTCGGGTTGAGGATGTCGTTCCGGGTGATGAAATTTCTGCTGAAGCGTATGATGCAGCAGCTGAAGATTCTGCAGCTGCTGCTCCGTCAGAGATTGTTTCTGCTGCTGAAACGCCTGCAGCGGACACAGCGGCTGAAACGCCTGCGTCATACGGCTCGGATTCTGCTCAGATTGTCGATGCAGCTCCTGCTGATGCAAAGGGTGCGGTCTCTCAGAATACGGAAGATGTGAATGCCGCCTCAAGTCAAGGTGTGTCTACGGTAAGTGAAGATCCGGAAGCAGGCCAGGCAGTCTCTGAAGATCCGGAAGCCGCGCAAAACCAGGCTGACCCGGCAGCTGACGAATCTGTTGAAGAAACAGATGATCCGGAAGAAGAAATTGCAGCGGAAGAAGAAGAGCTTGCTGACGACGAACCCGAAGAAAGCGAGCCGGTTGAAAGCGTCCCCATGTACCGTCTGTTCAACTCCTTAAACGGCGAACACTTCTATACCAAAGCAGTCAAGGAACGGGATTATCTGGCTAGCGCAGGCTGGCTGCAGGAAGGCATCGGCTGGTTTGCTCCCGTCACCTCCAGCCACCCGGTCTACCGCCTTTATAATGCGGCGGTCAATGATCACCTCTATACGACAAATGCCAAGGAGCGCGATTATCTGGTGGCAAACGGCTGGACTTACGAGCAGATCGGCTGGTACTCTTCCGACGCGGAAGAAGTTCCCCTCTACCGTCAGTACAATCCAAAAGCGCTGACCGGCTCTCACAATTACACAACTTACACGGAAGAAAATGATAACCTGGTCGCGAACGGCTGGAACGCAGAAGGAATAGGCTGGTACGGATCTCCTGCAAAGGCGGATTATCTGGAAATCATCGACCGCGGCAGCTATGATATGGTATTCCGGATCAGCAGTCCGGAGTCCTCTTCCATTACTTTCAAGGTATACAGCCTCGTCGCAGGAACCTCAGACGTGCAGGTTTTGAATGCTTCTAATAATGGAAAAGGCAGCTGGACCGCAGTCTTCAATCCCGGACTGCTGGACCAGCCCAAGCTCTTTGAAGTAGAAGTCTACGACGGGAGCGGACAGAAAATCACAAGTCAGGACGTCCATACAGCATACAAGCCTATGCCGAACGCGTCTACTATCATCGCTTCTGCACGCCGGACACCGACCCCCGGACCCTACCTCTGCTCCGAATGGATCATGGATGTTTTTGAAAATGCAGGCTATCGCAAGGTGGCAAGAGGCGACGACGTTGATGCCGATGACTTTTTCTACCGCTACTGCAAGACTCCCGTTTCTGAGATCAAACCCGGAATGATCATTGCCGTTCCCACCCATAACCAGAGTTATATGGGCAGCATTTACGGCCATATCGGACTTTACGTCGGAGACGGAAAAGTCATGCAGAACATAGGCAAGATCGATACCATGACACTTGACGCCTGGTGCAGAAAGTACGGGCAGAAAGTAACGCCCAAGTGCGGATGGTACATGAACCAGCCTCTGCGCTGACAATTCCTGCCAGAAGCAGGACGCGCTGTTCCAAGTTTTCATCGTTCCTGCTGCCTTTATCGAGTAGACACGTTGAAACGCCCGTCTGAGGAACGGTGCATGAAAAAAAAGCAGAAACAGCTTCTTTCAAAAGATGCTGCTTCCGCTTTTTTAGCTTTAGAGGATTCTTCTCTTTTAAAATACCCGCAGCTGCGCGGTATCAATCTTCTTTCTGAATATAGATTTCCGTTCCGATTCCCTGGTCCGTGAAGAGTTCCAGGAGAAGTCCATGCTCTCTTTTTCCGTCCAGGAAGTGGACCTTGCCTACGCCCCTTGCCAGGGTGTAAATACTGTCTTCAATCGCTGTTCTTGCCTGATCGTCCATTTTTACCTCTGAATTGATCAGGGTACGTGCTTCCATAACCGTCATAGATCTCTGCAGTTTATTCTCTTCATCGTAGATGCCGTTCTCGTCCCAGAGAATGATCAGCTTTTCCGCCTGCAGACGAATTGCCACTTCCTTGGCTGCCTTATCCGCATTCTGCTCCTCCAGCTCGCCATCCTCGTTCAGACTTACAGGATCCAGGACCGGGACGACCTTGTCTGTAAGCAAGGCGTGAATGACGTCCGCATCTTCCACATCAAGTCCGACCGCTCTGGTCCCAATGGCATTCAGTGCCTTCACGATCGTCATATTGAGACGGACACCCGGGGTATGGATCAGGACCGGATTGACTCCGATCGTCTGCAGAAGGCTGATATCATCCAGGGCTGATTTGAGGAGTTCCTTATCCTTAAGGATTTCTCCGCCCATCTTTACGACAAAAACTTTTTTATTGAAACGGTGCATGTAAGGCAGCGCCTCAATCAGGCTGGCCGCGAGCTTAAATTCTTTTTCTTCACTCATCTTGAACTTTATCCTTTTCTTCTTTAACAGCGCTGAAACGCTTGGGCTATCAGTCAGGCCTTAGGCAGTTTAAAGGAGCTCTTCAGGGATACGACCCTGCCGAAGACAGGCTGGCCCGGCCTGGACAGCTTGCAGTCCGCGCAGAAGAAGCCGTTCCTCACGAACTGGAAACTCTCGTATGCCTTTGCTTCTGCCAGGGCCGGCTCGACATATGCCTCCACAATCTCCATGGAGTCGGGATTGATGTTCATGGAACCATCTTCGTTGTAAACGCCCTTCTCTTCGTCGATCAGGTTCTCATAGAGGCGGCACTCCACCTTTTTTGCAGTAGCCTGATTGACCCAGTGGATCGTTCCCTTTACCTTGCGTCCGTCCGGGCTGTTGCCGCCGCGGCTCTCAGGATCGTACGTGCAGTGAACGCGGGTCACATTGCCGTTCTCATCTTCTTCGAAACCGGTGCATTTCACAAAGTAAGCATTCATCAGGCGAACTTCATTGCCCGGGAAGAGACGGAAATACTTCCTCGGCGGCTCTTTCATGAAATCATTCCGTTCAATATAAAGCTTGCCGGAAAAAGGAACCTTGCGGGAGCCCATTTCCGGAGCCTCCTGATTGTTGGAGACATCCAGGTATTCGATGCCGTTCTCATTTACGTTTGTTCCAGCTTCCGGATAATTATCGATGATGAGTTCAATTGGGTCAAGGACTGCCATCATGCGGGGAGCCCTGAGTTTCAAATCGTCACGGATGCAGTATTCCAGCATAGCGTAGTCTACCGAAGACTGGGCTTTAGATACGCCGACAAGTTCGACGAACTTCTGAATGGATTCCGGTGTATAGCCTCTGCGGCGAAGGGCTGCAATGGTAACCAGGCGGGGATCGTCCCAGCCGTCGACTGTGCCGTTCTCGACCAGCTTCTTGATATAGCGCTTACCGGTAACGACGTTCGTCAGATAGAGCTTTGCAAACTCAATCTGTCTGGGCTGGTTATTTCCTGCTTTCTGGGGAAGGCCGACTTCATTGACGACCCAGTCGTAAAGCGGTCTGTGGTCTTCAAATTCCAGCGTACATATGGAATGGGTGATTCCCTCAATTGCATCCTCAATCGGATGCGCGAAGTCGTACATAGGATAAATGCACCATTTATCTCCGGTATTCTGATGAGACAGATGCGCAACGCGGTAGATGATCGGGTCCCGCATATTGATGTTGCCGGAAGCCATATCGATCTTGGCTCGAAGAACCTTTGTCCCATCCTCAAACTCACCGTTCTTCATCCGTTCGAAAAGGTCCAGATTTTCTTCAATCGAACGATTGCGCCATGGACTTTCCTTTCCCGGTTCGGTCAGAGTGCCTCTGTACTCTCGGATCTGATCCGCCGTCAGATCATCCACAAATGCCTTTCCCTTCTTAATCAGGCCGACAGCTGCTTCATACATCTGATCGAAGTAGTTGGATGCAAAGTAGAGATGGTCCTTGAAATCCGCTCCCAGCCATTCTACGTCCTTCTTGATAGACTCCACAAACTCGGAACGCTCCTTGGTCGGGTTGGTATCATCAAACCGAAGATGGAATTCCCCGTTATACTGCTTTGCCAATCCATAATTCAGAAGAATAGACTTGGCATGACCGATATGCAGGTAGCCGTTCGGCTCCGGCGGAAACCTCGTACAGACGTGATCATAATGTCCTTCCTTCAGGTCCTCATCAATAAAGTTCTCAATAAAGTTTCTGGAAACAACTTCTTCAGCCATGTATTCCTCCTGTTATCCTAACCGCCGTGCCTATGTTTCTTTGGCAAAAGAACAGGTGCCCGACAGATTTCATGCTCCTCTATAAGGAAAAATCCGACAGACTTTTGGGCGCTGTATAAACGGCGGACTCCAAAAGGACTTGCCGGACATCCTGTGAATAAAATCAAAATGGAAGCAACGGGGCTCGAACCCGTGACCTCTCGCGTGTGAGGCGAACGCTCATCCCAGCTGAGCTATGCTTCCAAATCGAAATTTATTTTAGCACTGCAGTAGTTTGAATGCAAGGAACGAGAAAAAACATGCATAACCTCGCACATCGCATCTTTGTTCTTATGGGAACATACCCGTCTGTCCCCTGACACCTGCAGATCCGATAACAGACAATGCAGCCAATCCCGCGGCCAAAAAAAAGGAGTCCGTGTACCTTTTTGCAGGAATAGCAGCACACTATTCCCGCCAAGGCTCACAGACTCCGCTTTTCTATTTTCCTTTTGCTGCCTGCGTTTACTTCTGGACGACTTTTACGACACCCGAATTGGGTTTTCCATCCAAAAGGAAGCTGGTATCCCAGTCTTTTCCGCCGATTCCTCCGATGATTCCGTAGATATGGGCGCCCCAGTTATATTTGCTGCCAAACTGAGCGGACGGAGCTGCGCTTCCCTGGCTGGTTATCTGTCCTGTCAGGCCATGATAGCCTTCGGTCAGAAGACTTCCGGCTCCGTATTTTCCGTCGGAAGAGTCTCCTACCTTTGTCTTGACATTGCTGAAGGTTGCATCGATCTGGTCGCCTTCCTTCATAGCGCTTCCCTCGCAGCCCAGGATAAATTTCGGACGCATGTTTGTTTTTGCCCCGGACTGCTCGATGTTCATTTCCTCTCCATTGACATAGCAGTGAAGAATATTCGTCGCCTTGTCCCAGGACAGACGCAGGCGGTAAGTCGTATCGCGGTTAGCCTGGGCAATGATGGTGTAAGCCTTGCCTTCCGGACCCGGTGTCGCTGCCTTGGACATATCGTAGATATTCTCCAGGATGAAGTAAGTCTTGGTGGAGAAGGAAGCGTTATTCTTGTCGTACTGAATACCGAAGGATGCGATGGCGCTCTGTCCTCCCATCAGCAGCTTGGCATGGGCGCCGTTTCCGGGCGTAGACTTGAGGCAGACGTCCGCTTCAATCGAAGCGTAAGCCGAATCATTCTCAATCGTCGCGTCCCCGCTGTAATTGGAAGAAGACGAGGACGAACTGCCGGAAGTAGAGCTGCCCGGATTGATCGGAATACCGGCTTTCAGCGCATACCAGGCAATGCCTTCGGCATTCCATCCTATGGTAGCCA
>JAXJVN010000122.1:0-2337 GCA_036308545.1 Eubacterium sp.
TCAATCCGGTCCGATTGAATGCTGTATTTTTCCGGCTCTCTGGTCCACTGCATCTTCAAAATATCCCACATTAATTTTTCTCCCCAAATATATCATACAGATTTCGACTAAGCTCTTTTTTTCAATACACACTAACAAATACATCATTTCAGTCCTGCGATGTGCCGATCAGATCCGATGGACTGCACCAGAGGGCTGCGGACAATGACTGAACCTTCTCAGCAGCCGCCTGACGCAGGTTCTTCCTTCCAGCCTCATACTCCTGTAAGGTCCGCAGATTGACACCCGATCGCACAGCAAGTTCCTGCTGCGTCATACCCAGTCTTTTCCGATACAACTGCAGTCGTGAGATGCTGTCTCTTCGCAGCAGCAGTGCCTCGAGTTCATCTGCCGTCTTTTCCTCCGAAGCAGTGTGATAAGCGGTATACATACGTTGAAGATCCTTCCGTCCAATAAACATAAGGATTTCCGAAAACGTTCTGCCGCTCCGCCACTGATAATAGGCCAGCACAAATCCTCTCCAATATGCCTCCCCTGTGTCATACCGGACAATTGGAGCAGGCCTGGTCTCCCTGCCTGTAAAAGAGCCATCAATCAGACGGCGGCACAGTTCAGTGCCGGAAAGGCCGCAGATGACCCTTGGATCCCCTTTCTCCCATCGGCTTGCATACCCGCTGCGAATAAACATCCTCAGCAGGAAATCCTGATTCACGCCGCAGGCTTCTTCCCCATATTCAATCATTTCACCCATATTTCTTATGGCATCATCCAGATAGATCTCAGAATATGTTCCCCTCATTGAGCTATCTCCCGGTCTTCTATCTTCCCCTCATCAAATCACTGAGATGCCTGCCTCTCTCTGCATCTTCCTCCAGCATCCTTCGGAACTTTTGTCTGGCAGCCTGGTCCCTCTGCATTCTCCTCGGGAAATAAACACATCCATCTACAGGAACCGCCTCAAGGAAGCGGATTCTGTCAAACATACGTTGACTCCTTATCACATATTGAAGCCCGAGATCTCCCAGGCGCATCGCTGCAGACAGCTGTCCGATTGTCAATGTATTGCTCAAAAACGCGCGTGCATATGAAAAATATGAATCATCCGCCCTGTATCCTATCAGGAAATCATACTTCGAGATATCCGGAAGAAAAAATGAGAGCAGGTATTCCATCCCTCTTCTCTCGACCGGACTTCCCAGCCTGATTGCCCTGTTGTCCAGAAGAAGGGCCATCCATCGCAGGACTATAAGCTCTTCAGCAGAAAATATTCCATTTTCCTTCAAACGCTGCAAAGACTGTACCTCATTGGAGTGCTCCCTGCTTTTCGGAGCAGACAGAAGAATCCGATTCTCCTCAAGAGCGGCATTTCTCTCTGCTATTTGTTGAAGATTCAGAAAAAACATTCCGTCCTCTTCCACTTCGTAGCAATTTACAAAACCGCCGCGCTCATCCGAAGCCGCCCATTCTTTCGCAAGTTCTATGTCTTCTGTGCAGTAAAACCCTAAGCCATAATCATTGTCCTTCCTGCCGGCACCGTACTGTGGCTTCTCTATGATTTGCACAGAACCATGATAGATCTTTCTCACCTGTATCAGCCTTTCCTGAGACAAAAGCCATCGCCCGAACTACGCCCACAGACGTAGTTTATTGGATTATACATCTTCCGCAATCCGCTTGCAAGAAAATCTGTTTTTCTTATAATTGATTCTCTTTTAAATACTCCTCCAGGGACTTGAGCAGTTCTTCGTTGTCCAGGTTATAAAAGAGTTTGGTGAAGCACCCGGTGATCATGGGATTGATGTCCATATCAAGTTCAACCGATCTGGCGTCGCCCTTGATACCGTAACACCTTTTGCCGCTTGCATAGGCGATGCCAAGTTCAACGCAGGCGCCTTCGTCGGGAATTCTGCCATCCAGTACCATGAAGAGGATATCTGCTTTGAGCACCTCATCCCTGTCCTTCTGGAAGATCATCTGTGTTTTTTCCTCCGCAGTCTTTCCTTCCAGTTCAGGAGCCAGAAACCCGTCACGCTGAGGCAGGAAGACCTCATAGCCATAGCTCTCGAGGATCGTAACCAGTTTCAGGTTATACTCCCGTTCTGCTTCGTTAAAGAGAGGTCCTGCAAAGTAGACTCTTTTTCCTGCGGCATCCTGCTCCGATGCTGCATTTTCAGCACGGACACTGGTGCCTGAATAATAAGCAGACAAGCCCACGATCAGGACAGCCATCAAAACAAAAGCGACAATTTTTACCAGGTTCTTTTTCATAACTCCGCTCCTTTCCTGACATATAACTAAATTGTTTCATTAACTTAAACATGAACATAAACACGGACA
>JAXJVN010000123.1:0-6006 GCA_036308545.1 Eubacterium sp.
GAACAATTGTTCCAAATAGACCCGTACGAAAAATCTCGCCGGGTCTGTAGAAACAAATCTTCCAAATAGACCCGTACGAAAAATTCCGCCGGGTCTGTGAGAACAATTGTTCCAAATAGACCCGTAGAGGGATAGAGAAGCGCTTCACGAAACTCTCCTTTAGCTCGCTCTTCTTACCGCTTCTTTCATGCTCCGCACATACTCTGCTATTTCCGGAATGCCGGCGCCCGCATGAATTTTTTTCAGGATAGCGCTGCCGACGATGGCACCATCCGAGAGAGAAGCCATTTTCTCAGCCTGTTCCGGTGTGGAAATGCCGAATCCGACTGCGCATTTGACAGATGGATTTGTCTCGCGGATGATGCGGACCATTTCGCTGATCCGATCGTAACGGAACTCAGAGCGAACTCCGGTCACTCCCATGGAGGAGACGACGTAGATAAAGCCGCGCGGATCCTTTGCAATCTCCCGGATCCGGTCTTCCGACGTCGGAGCAACCATGGAAATCAGGTCAACATCATAACGGTCAGATACTTCTCTTACCTCACCCTGCTCCTCAAAAGGAACGTCGGCAAGGATGATGGCATCGATTCCTGCTTCTTTGCACCGGGCAAAAAATGGCACGTATGGGTCTGTTTTTGCATCTTTTGGCGCGTTACCCCTGTATTTGAATACTGTATTCACATAGGTCATGAAAGCCAGCGGAAGTTCCGGTTTTTCCGCTCTTATCCTGGCGACGATATCGAAAACCCCTTCGATATTCATGCCGTTTTTCAGGGCAATGGCGTCCGCCTGCTGGATGACAGGTCCCTCTGCGGTAGGATCTGAGAAGGGAATTCCAATCTCAATCAGATCGGCGCCGGCATCCGCCATAGCTAGAACCGCATGGACGGTTGTATCAGCATCCGGATCTCCCGCTGTAATAAAAGGAATGAAGGCCTTGCCTTTTTTGAAAGCATCTAATGTCTTACTCATGGAAATCTTTCTCCTGTATTTGAACGCATCTGATCATGCAGATGTCTGAATCGTTTTCTTTAAAAGTGAAAGCACATCCGGGTCCGGCGACTCAGTCGTGCAGGTCTTTACCTCTGTAACGCGCGATTGCCGCTACGTCCTTGTCCCCGCGTCCGCTGAGGCAGATGATCATGACATCGTCCTTATTCATCTGCGGTGCCATTTTGATTGCCTGCGCAACGGCATGGGCGCTCTCGATGGCACAGATGATGCCCTCTTCCTTTGCCAGATATTCGAATGCGGAAACTGCTTCTTCATCTGTGATCGGGACATATTTCGCTCTGCCGATGGATGCCAGATAAGCATGCTCGGGTCCGATGCCCGGATAATCAAGCCCGGCTGAGATCGAATAGACCGGAGCGATCTGGCCTTCTTCATTCTGGCAGAAAATGGACTTCATACCATGGAAAATACCCAGAGAGCCGGTTGCCATAGTAGCAGCTGTTCTGGGCGTGTCTACTCCTTCGCCTGCTGCTTCACAGCCAATCAGCTGAACCCCCTGATCCGGTATGAAATGATAGAAAGTACCAATCGCGTTCGATCCGCCTCCGACGCAGGCCAGAACAGCATTGGGAAGTTTTCCTTCTTTTTCCAGGATCTGTGCCCTGGCTTCTTCGGAAATAACAGCCTGGAAGTCGCGGACGATAGTCGGGAACGGATGCGGCCCCATTACAGAACCCAGGCAGTAATGGGTGTAAGAGCATTCATTTGACCATACCCTCATAGCCTCGTTGACTGCATCCTTTAGGGTACCCGTTCCGGATTCCACTCCGTGAACATGGGCACCAAGAAGCTCCATGCGGTAGACATTGAGTGCCTGGCGTTCCATATCCAGCTTGCCCATATAAACGTCGCAGTCCATGCCAAAGAGCGCTGCAACCGTTGCGGTCGCTACGCCGTGCTGACCTGCCCCGGTTTCCGCGATCAACCTTGTCTTGCCCATTCTCTTTGCCAGAAGTGCCTGACCAAGACAGTTATTGATTTTATGAGCCCCTGTGTGATTGAGGTCCTCTCGCTTGAGGTAGATCTTGCAGCCGCCCAGGTCTCTGCTCATTTTCTCCGCATAATAAAGGCTGGAAGGACGGTTGGCATACTCTTTAAAAAGAGTATACAGTTCCTCGTGAAAGGACGGATCCGCTTTTGCCTTATCGTATGCATCCTCCAGCTCGGCAAGGGCATTCATCAGCGTCTCTGTGATATACTGTCCTCCGTAAATTCCAAATTTCCCTTTCGTTCCCATATCGTTCTCCTTATTTGTACAATTTCTGAATAGGATGCATACTATGCCGATAAGATACATTCTACCCCGATAAGATGCATGCTATCCCGGGCATCGTCCCATCAAGATGAGAGGGCGCCATAGTTTGCTCCTTTTTTATATCAGACCTGCCAAAGGGACAGGCATCATTAAGTGACTGGCACTTTGGGTGACATCGAGCCGGAGGAACCGTCCCCATGGCTGACTGCATTCATGAATTGTTCCAGTTTCTGCCGGTCTTTGGCTCCCGGCCTGCTTTCGATTCCGGACGAAACGTCTACGGCAAAGGGTCTTACCTTCGCAATCGCTTCTGCGACATTTTCCGGATTTAAGCCGCCTGCCAGAAAGAAGGGTTTTTCGCCCCTGTAATTCTTCAGAAAACCCCAGTTAAAGGATGTTCCGCTGCCTTTTCCCGCGTCAAAGAGGATGTAATCCGCTGCCGGATACAAATCTGCTTTTCGGATATCTTCAGCCGACCGGACCACAATGGCCTTGATCACTTTCCTGCCGGTGGCTTTCCGGATAGCTTCAATCTCTTCGTTGCTTTCATCTCCGTGAAGCTGGGCTATTTCAATCGTTCCCGCTTTCAGCAGCTGAATAACTTCCTCTGCCGGCGTATCCACAAAGACCCCAACCGGCTTGATGCCGGGATCCAGCTTCTTTCTCAGGTCTGCTGCCAGATCCGGCGACACGTAATGCCTGGTCTTTGCAAAAACAAATCCCGCATAATCCGGCTTTGCCTCATTGACCAGCGTGACATCTTCCTCCGACATCAGCCCGCAGGTCTTCACCATGGGCGGCCGTCCGGTAAGTTCCATGAGTTTTGCTGCCTTGCTTTCCGACCGCATCAGGCTTTCCCCTACCAGAACGGCGTCGGCTCCCATCTCTTCAGCCACACGGACGTCTTCTCTTGTCTTTACTCCGCTTTCTGAGATAAAAAGGACTCCCGGCGGCACCAGGTCACGAAGCCTTCCGGCATTGGATACGTCCACGGAAAAGTCTTTCAGGTTCCGGTTGTTGACGCCTATGATCCTCGCCCCTGCCTGAAGGCCGGTCTCAATCTCCTCTGCAGAATGCGCTTCGACAATGGCGGATAGCCCCAGTTCCTGAGAGAGCTGCAGGTAATCCTTAAGCTGTACGGGATCCAGGATTGAAACAATCAGAAGAACCGCGTCCGCGCCGATGGCTTTTGCTTCATAAATCATGTAATCATCTACGGTAAAGTCCTTGCGGAGGATAGGTATGTCGACGTTTCTTCGTATTTCCGTCAGATATTCATTTTTTCCCTTGAACCAATAGGGCTCTGTCAGGCAGGAAATTGCGTCCGCGCCGCCGCAGTCGTAATTTTCAGCAATCTCCAGATAAGGAAAGTTCTCTGCGATAATACCTTTGGAAGGACTGGCCTTCTTCACCTCCGCTATGATAGCAAGCTCGTCTGCCTGTCTTCGGGATCGCTCTCTCCTCCTGAGGGCCTTCTCAAAAGGAAAGGGTCCTGCCGTATTCATCCCGCTTATGGAATCGCAGCGGCGCAGGACCGGCTGACCTTCTGCTGCTTTCAGCGGATCCGGCACCAGTCTTTTCTGTTCTGCAACTCTTTCCTTTGTCTTTTCTGCTATGCGGTCCAGAATGTTCATTCTGCTGCTCCTGTCTATGATTTCCGTTTTCTTCTTCCCCGGTCCATCATTTGAAAAACGATGCCCGGCATTCATCGGCAACGCTTTACTTCATCTCCGAATCATTCTTTCTGAAGCCTTGATAAATTTCTTAAGCTTCTTATTCTTCATTTGAAGCCTTGTTAAATTCCTTAAGCTTCTTATTCTTCATTTGAAGCCTTGATAAATTCTCCGAGCTTCTGCAAAGCCGCCCCACTGTCAATCAGTTCAGCCGCTATATCAATTCCTTCCGCAAGGCTGCCTGCCTTTCCTCCGATATAGATGCCTGCGCCGGCATTCATCAGAACGGCATTGCGTCTGGTCCCTGTCGTTTTTCCGGAAAGGATGTCACGCGTAATCTGCGCATTCTCGGAAGGCGTTCCGCCAACCAGTTCCTCCTTGCTTCCCGGAGTCAGTCCGAAGTCTTCCGGTTTAATAACGGTCGTTCTGTAATAACCGTCCTTAAGTTCGCAAATAGCTGTCTCGCCTACCGGTGAAATTTCATCCAGCCTGTCACGCCCATATACAACAAAGGCGCGTTTCACGCCCATCTTATCCAGGACCTTGGCAATTGGTTCGACAAGATATTCGTCATAAACGCCGAGTACATAGGCAGACGGCTTTGCCGGGTTTGTGATCGGTCCCAGGATGTTAAAAACCGTGCGGAATCCGAGTTCTCTGCGGATGGCTCCGACGTATTTCATAGATGCGTGATATTTCTGTGCGAAAAGGAAACAGATGCCAACCTCTTTCAAAAGTCTGCGGCAGGTATCCGGATCTTCATTGATATTTACGCCCAGGGCTTCCAGACAGTCTGCCGTGCCGGATTTGGAAGATGCTGCGCGGTTGCCGTGCTTGGAAACCTTGATTCCTGCTGCGGCAATAACCATTGCTGAGGTCGTCGAAATGTTAAAGCTTCCGGCGCGGTCACCGCCGGTTCCTACGATTTCAAGCGTGTCCATACCGGGATGTTCGACCGGTGTAGCATGGTCACGCATGGCATTGGCACAGCCGCTGATTTCATCGATGGTCTCTGCCTTAGTGCTCTTAGTGGAAAGCGCAGCCAGAAAAGCCGCGTTCTGGGTCGGCGTCGTCTGACCGCTCATGATCTCATTCATAACGTCATAAGCTTCCTGATAGGTAAGGTCTTCCTTCATAACGATTTTTTCAATAGCTTCTTTGATCATGGTTAATCTCCTTTTCTAAACAAACACATTAAGGGTCTTGCGTCTTAGAGGTCTTACTTTAAATACCGTAATATACAGCGCAGCAGCCGCCATCGATGATCAAGATGATAAGAATAATATCTTTGCACGAGCTTCCTCCCTGATTATGTATCAATCCCTGGCGCCGAGGCTTTTTACGCTGTGCTATCGGGAAAACAGGCAAGGATTTGGTCCAGTTATTTAAGAAACGATGTACTAGTTTCCAGGCTTTGCAGCCTGACTTACACGCATAAAAAATGGACTCGTCCTGCACAGCTTCATTTCTTGCTGCCAAGGACGAATCCAAATAATTTTTGTATCCGCGGTACCACCTTGCTTCGCAGGAACTTCCTCCTGCGCACTTACGGGATTCAGACAAATCCCAGGATTTTTTACGTGTTCCTCACGTCGCACATTTGATGCGCCCATCCACGGCCCATAGGGCACGATGCTTCCTGTCCGCTCTCACCATCCGGACTAGCTGTTAGGCGCTTTTTCGTGCTTTTTTCCGCTTCATCGGTTTAAAGTATTGCTTTGTTCGATTTCCATCATTATAGCACCGTATTTCAAAATTGCAAGCCCACAATTTAAAATATTTTAGCAATATTTCAGCGCCGTTATTTTAAGCAATACGAAGAACCGGTAAGCGGAATAGTAAAAATTTGACCTGTTCTGTAAATATTTTATGGTCACAGAAATCGTTTTCATGTTAATATATATAAAAAGTTTTTTACTTTTACCAAAGTTTTTTACTTTTTATTTGCCTCAATCACTTTTCCTATGGGATTTGGGGTTCCGGACCACCTCAGCCCGGCTTAAGTCAAAGAGCTTGAGGAAGAAGTAGTCATCATCCGGGTATCCATATCCCTGACGCCGA
>JAXJVN010000124.1:0-3120 GCA_036308545.1 Eubacterium sp.
ACAATACTGAGCTTGTAAGATTGCTGAACTTGTAAAAATAACGGAACTGAATAATCCTAAAAAACCCAGTAAATACAAAAATCCTCATTAATAAAAGAAGTCTATCAGACAATCCGGCAATGAGCAAGATTCAGCAGTGAGTGGCTGGAGTTGATTCAGAGATATTGTTACAGTACAGGCCCACCTGAAATTCGACGTGTTTTTGTACGCCGGAGCGTACAAAAACCGAAGTTTTACGGCGTCCGGCGCACGCGAAGCGTATTGGAATCACCGAACGCAGCGTGAAGAAAAGCATAAACGGCATGGAGCCTTCCTTGACTTTCATTCCCTGCCCTAGTATCCTGAAATAGATGAAAATGCACCGGCCAACCGGACTGGACGGTTTTAGCCGGCGTTCCTGCAACGCACAATCTGTCGTTCCCGAGTACAGAGACTGCGGAACATACTGTCAACCGGCAGCGGACGGGTGAAGTCTGTACCCGGAAGCCGATTGTCCCGCCTAGTTGCATGAGCATTTTTCATCGCTCTCTTTGCACAGCTTCATCCTGTCCTACCGGTTTTACCCAAAATACGGAGGAGGGTGAAGAAATCAATGGAAAAACACTACAACAGGGAGTACAAAGCAACTCTTTTCTCGCTCATCTTTGGCGAGAATAAGGAAAATCTTCTGGATCTTTTTAATGCGCTCAACGGGACGTCGTACGGGAACGCGGAGGAGATTGAATATACAACCCTCGAAAGTGACAGAGGCTTTTTCCTGCGCCTGAAGAACGACCTGTCCTTTATTATTGACAGAACACTCGGCGTCTACGAGCACCAGTCCACCACTACCTCGGCGAATATTGCTCTCCGTCTCTTACACTACTACTCTGACCTTATGCGCAAAATGATCGACGGAAAGCTTCTTTACAGAGCCAGGATGGTAAAGATCCCCGCACCCCAGTTTATCGTTTTTTACAACGGCAGGAATGAGCAGGCAGATGAGGTTATCTTCCATCTTTCCGACCTTTTTGAGCGCAGGGTGGATACCCCCGAGATCGAACTAAAGGTCCGAATGATCAATATCAACGATGGAAGGAATGCGGAACTGCTGGAAAAATGCTCTTCGCTCGCCCAGTATGCCAGATTCGTATGCCGGATGAGAAATGCTCTCGATAACATCCAGGACAAAGACCAGCGTTGGAAAGCAGCCTCTGATGTTATCAGTGATTCAATCAATGACGGCATTCTTCCCGATGTTCTGCAGAGATATCGAAGTGAGGTGATTGAGATGTATTATTGGGAATATGATGAAGAAGCACACCGCTGGGCAATTGAACAGGATGCAATAGAAAAAGGCCACGAGGAGGGATTCCAGAAAGGGCAGCAGGAGGGATTCCAGAAAGGGCAGCAGGAAGGATTCCAGAAAGGACAGCAGGAAGGATTCCAGAAAGGACAGCAGGAAGGATTCCAGAAAGGACAGCAGAAGGGCATTAAGGAAGGCATCAATAACGGGCGGTTGCTTGAACAGATCCGTCTGGTCACAAAAAAAGTCAGGAAAGGAAAAGACTTCTCCGTCATTGTGGAAGATCTGGAGTCTGATGAAGCCGGGCTTCGTCCTATCTGGAATGCCGTAAATGCCGAGGCTCCCAGCTACGATGAGCAGAAGATTCTTGGCCGGCTTATCCCTGAAAGCAGTGCGGACTGAAGGCTTTCATCTCCCGCACGTACGTTAGCCGCATAGAAACGTTGATACCTTGTATTTTTCACTATTCGTCAAGCCGGTTATACTCGTTAACGGAAATACATTCCGTTAACGAGTATAAAGTTGCGACCGGCCGCGTAAGGTGTTTAGCCGCTTTGCGGCACGCGGCCGACGGGGGCTCATAAACGAAATCGGCAAGCGATTTCGTTTATGAGTATAAAACACATGGCACCAACGTCATCAATCATTCAGGGCAAATCGAAATACAAAAAAGGAATACAAAAATGAATCAACTTTTACAAGTTATTCACAATCTGGGAAATAACGATGAGAAGTTCATTAGTGATGCTGAGCTGTCGCTCATCCGTTCTCATAAGGAAGAAGCCTCCGCCTATTTTCATAAAACCCTGGATCAACTGCGCAGTCAGGACAAGGATGTATCTCTCGAGGACAGACAGCTTCTGAATGATTCCCTTTTCGGCCTATTTTTCCTGGCTGAGTGGAAGGATACAACGGCCTTTAAGAAGATCGGGGACATCCTGCACATACTGGGGGAAGATGACTCATCCTGGCTCGGAGATATCGCCACTGAGAACCTGCCGCATGTGCTCTACCAGCTCTTTGACGATAATAATGCTCTTCTCAAGCAGTTTCTGTATGATACGGAGATAAATACCTTTACCCGGATCAGCTACGCGCAGATCGCAATTCAAAAGTATCTTGATCACAGCATTCCTCTGGATAGTCTTCTGACGATGATGCGGCAGTTTGAAACTATACCGGAAGAGGACCTCGACTACGAGTTCATCTCCTTTATTTGCGATATGATGACCAAGGCGCATATATGTGAATATATGCCTGATGTAAAGAAGTGGATCGAGAAGGGAATGGTTGACAGGCGTCTTGTTGGAGAATATGCAGATCATCTGGATCTTCTCTATGACTACAGAGATGATGTAATCATTCGGACCGACTATTCCCTGAAAAAGGAAGCGGGGTATTGGTTTAAATTTGAGCATCCGGAAACCCCTGTTGTCAGTGACGCTTACAAAGACATCGATGAAGACTTTCTCGTCCAAAAAATGCTAAAGGAAGAAGCCAGCCCCTACAAGCATACAGGAAGAAATGACCCTTGTCCCTGCGGCAGCGGCAAAAAATTCAAAAAATGCTGTCTTCCGCTTCTGGAAAAATCAAGAACGGGAGGCATCGAACCGCCCCTGATCCGCTTCAAAAAGGCACAATATTACCCGGAACTGTCTTTCGACCCGGTTACAGGCCTTCCAAAACCCGGATTCCAAAAAGTCCCCGGCAGAATGTACCTCGAGGACCAATATGATAAAGACGCCATTGAAATAGATTACTATGTGTATCTTGCCAGAGAAACCACCGCCAGAAAACAGTTCGGTGAAATGTTCATGGATGATTCAGCCCTGGAC
>JAXJVN010000125.1:0-22114 GCA_036308545.1 Eubacterium sp.
AACGAAATTTAAGCGAAGATTTGGAACAGGGAGCGCAGCAGTGGTTTGTGGAGCGGCCGGTACTTAGGGCGCAGCGTCTGTTTGCAGGCGCTGCACCCTTAGTACCACTGCCAGCGGAACAAAGCGGGAGCGTCCCTGCAAGCCCCTGTTCAAATCGAAGCGTAACATTTCGCTAAATAAAAGTTTATAGCTGCTCTTTTAGATATTTGACCGCTCTGTCCAGCACAGCATCCTTGTCCGCGTCATCGTCGCTGTCCCCTTCTTCTACCTTGATATCCGGCTCCAGTCCTTTTCCGTTAAGGTCAAAGTGATTCGGCGTGAAGTAATGGGTCGTTGTGATTTTGAGCCTGCTTCCATCGTAAAGCTTGTACGTATCCTGTTCAATTCCCTTGCCGTAGGTTGTAGTTCCTACCAGGATTCCCGCATCGTAATCCCGGATTGCTCCTGACAGGATTTCAGATGCGCTGGCTGTATTTTCATTGACCAGGACGGTCATCGGCACTTCTATTTTATGATTTTTCTTATTATCACGGTGTTTCTCATGTCCCTGACGGTCCTGTTCATAGACAATAGGTCCTTTTGGAAGTATAGACGACGCGATTTTCACGCAGGGATCTACCAGTCCGCCGCCATTATCCCGAAGGTCCAGTACAAGGGCTTTCATGCCTTGTTTCTGAAGTTTTTCATATGCTTTCTGAAACTGGTCCGGCGTAGCATTATTAAAGGCTGTAATCTGAATATAGCCGATCGAATCCTCCAGCATTTTTCCGGAGGCGGACGTCAGATTCAGCGTCTCCTTCTTCATATCCAGATTCCGTTCTTTTCCATCTCTTCTTACCTTGAGCGTGATATCATCCGTCTCAGATTTTGATATCAGCAGTGCTGTATCCGAAGGCGTCTTTCCTGTTACTTCTGTTCCATTTACCTCCAGAAGGATATCGCCTTTTTCGACGCCCGCCTTATCAGCAGGAGAATCGTTCTGCACCGCTTCTACTACACTTTCTCCGCTTTCAGCATCCTCCGATATAGTAATGCCCACGCCCTTCATCTGTCCTTTATGCGACTGAAGGATTTCCTGGTACTGTTCCTCGGTATAGTAAGCGGCATACTTGTCGTCGAGTCCGGCAACAATTCCAAGCATCATGTAATCTGTCTGCTTCTGCTCATCAGGATCGTTCAGATAATGCGCCCGTATAATGGCCTGAATCTGGTTCACTTTCTTTATGCTTCCCAAACTGTCCGGTTTTACTGCCGGAAAAACGATTGGAAGGCTGAAGAACAGAACAGCTGCAAGCGCAACGATCAGAAGCGCTGTTCCTGCACCCAGCAGGAAACTTTGTATATTCAAATTTTCCTTCAGACTCTTTGCAGGAACTTGCGGAGCATGCTTTTTGTCCCTGAAATTTATTTTTTCTGCTGCATTCTCCTTTATCTCTTTTTCTTCTATATCTTTTCCTTCCGGATCTTGCCCTTCTGGATCTTGCCCTTCTGGATTTTGCCCTTCTGGATCTTGCCCTTCTGTATCTTGCCCTTCTAAATCTTTTTCTTCCGTATTCTGTCCATCTTTTTGTTCTCTATCTATATCTTTTTCTTCTCTATCTATATCTTTTTCTTCTCTTTTTTCCAGGCTGTTCTCATCCATTTTTTCCGGTTCTCCTTCTTTATTCCGGGTATCTCACGGAACAGGATTCTTTGTTTTTGCGGAGTTGATAATATGATAATATTATGGTATGGATACCATAAAGCCACCGTGCACGACAGGCCTGCCTGTCTTCAGATGCATGTATTAATAGCATGTTTATCAAACGTGCATATTAAATGATGTATGTGCCAAAAGTATGATACCAGATTGTTCCGCGCTTCGCGGTGTCCACCGGACACCAGCGCCCACTTCTTCCTCATATCGGGGCGTGCCAATAAGTCATTCACCCACCGACAAGCAAGCTTGTCGTGTGTGATGACTTTTGGCACTGGTATCATTAAATTATAGAAGAATCAAAAATATGGTACAAGCATTTTCAATGCTGAGGAATAAACCCCCGGGGGATAAATCATGACGATCAATGAAATTGCAGAGATGGCAGGAGTTTCCCGCACAACGGTTTCCCGCTACCTTAATAACGGTTATGTATCGAAGGAAAAAGCGGTCAGAATCCGGGAAGTCATTGACAAGACCGGTTATCAGCCCTCCCGCCAGGCCCAGATGCTGCGCACAAAGCAGACTCACCTGATTGCCGTTATTCTGCCCAAGATCAATTCCGACTCCATCAGTCGCGAGGTATCCGGCATCAGCACTGCCCTGGCACGTACCGGCTATGAGCTGATCCTAGCCAATACAAATAATCATGAATCGGAGGAACTCAAATACCTCCGTCTTTTTGCTGCGAATCAGAGTGTGGATGGCATTATTCTGATCGGTACTATTCTGACCCAGGAGCATATCAATCTCATATCCAGTCTGGACCTGCCGATCGTTGTTCTGGGGCAGAAAACAGATGCCTGCGCCTGCGTTTTTTATGATGATTACAACGCTTCAAAAAAGCTGACAGAGCTTCTCTGCCAGACCGGCAGAGAGATTGCTTTCATCGGCGTAACAGACCGTGATAAAGCTGCCGGCGAAGCCAGGCGGCACGGCTTTCAGGATGCGCTGAAGGGAGCCGGTTTCCATATCAGCAAGCAAAACATGGTCCGCTGTGATTTTTCGATTGAGTCCGGTTACGAATCCTGCAAAAAACTCCTGCAGGCAAATCCGGCTATTGATTCCATTTTCTGCGCTACCGACAATATTGCAATCGGTGCCATGCTATATCTGAGAGAAATCGGAAAGTCAATTCCGGATGAGATCCAGCTAGTCGGGACCGGTGATTCTGACAAAGCCCATGTCGTCCTCCCCACTCTGACAACCGCGCATTACTACTACCGAACCAGCGGAAAAGAAACCGCGCGTATACTTCTGTCGCTCCTGTCCGGGCTGGAAAAAGTTCCCCGCGAAGTCAAAATGGGATACAAAATCGTATACGGAGGTTCAACACGTCCTCTCCTTTGAACAATTCGAGTAAAAAAGCGCCGGTTCCTTTTCTGAGGGGAACCGGCGCTTTCATTCTTTATCTGTTTTTCCGGAGCTGTCTATGGTAACGGCTTCTTCTTTGTGATCTGCTCTGCCGGAGCTGTCTATGGTAACGATTTCTTCTTTGTGATCTGCTCTGCCGGAGCTAGTCTATGGTAACGATTTCTTCTTTGTGATCTGCTCTGCCGGAGCTGTCTATGGTAACGGCTTCTTCTTTGTGATCTGCTCTGCCGGAGCTAGTCTATGGTAACGGCTTCAAAAATCATTACTCATGGGGAAGCCTACCGGACCGTATGGACTCTCAGCTTGCATCCGCCAGATTTTTCTTGAGCTCGATCATCTGATCACGCAGCTGTGCTGCCATCTCGAAGTTCAGTTCTGCTGCAGCAGCTTTCATCTGTTTCTCGATCTTTTGGATCATCTTCTCCAGTTCCTTCCTGGACATATCTTCCGGAGCTTTTCCGATTTCCTTCTCTGTCTTTGCAGCTTCTTTGGAAATCGAGATAAGGTCCCGGACCCCTTTTTTGATAGTCTGCGGTGTAATGCCATGTTCTTCGTTATACCGCTGCTGCAGAGCCCGGCGCCTTCGCGTTTCCTCTATCGCGTTTTTCATGGAATCAGTCATGGTATCCGCGTACATGATGACGTGGCCTTCCGCATTGCGCGCAGCACGTCCTATAGTCTGGATCAGAGAAGTCTCCGAACGCAGGAATCCTTCTTTGTCAGCATCGAGGATGGCAACCAGCGTAATCTCCGGTATGTCGAGTCCTTCCCGGAGCAGATTGATGCCGACGAGAACGTCAAAAACATCCAGCCTCATATCTCGTATGATTTTGGTTCTCTCCAAAGCATCAATGTCCGAATGCAGATAATTGACGCGGATACCGGCGTTTTTCAGATAATCCGTCAGATCTTCGGCCATCCTCTTTGTCAGCGTTGTGATCAGGACCTTGTGGTGCCTCTCTGTCTCCTTTCGAATTTCGCCGAGCAGGTCGTCAATCTGTCCCTCAACCGGGCGCACCTCAACCTCCGGGTCCAGAAGTCCCGTGGGGCGGATGATCTGTTCCGCGCGCAGCATCTCATGCTCCGCCTCATATTCGCCCGGCGTCGCGGAAACAAACATGATCTGATTAATCCGCTCTTCAAATTCGCCGAACGAAAGCGGGCGATTGTCCAAAGCAGATGGAAGGCGGAACCCATAATCGACCAGGGTTGTTTTTCTGGAACGGTCGCCTGCATACATGGCACCGATCTGCGGAATTGTCTTGTGCGACTCGTCAATGATAATCAGAAAATCTTCCGGGAAGAAGTCCATGAGCGTATACGGAGCCTGTCCCGGCTCCAGGCCGCTCATATGCCGGGAATAGTTCTCAATGCCGGAGCATACGCCTGTTTCCCTGAGCATCTCAATATCAAAATTCGTACGTTCCTCAATACGCTGGGCTTCCAGAAGCTTGCCCTGGCTCTTAAAAAACTTCACCCTCTCTTCCAGTTCCTTTTCAATGTCCTTTGTCGCCCTCATGATCGTATCCATAGGCATGACATAATGAGATGCAGGAGGAATGGTGGCAAACTTCAGTTCTCTCTTAATCCTTCCGGTCAGGATATCAACCTCTGTAATCCGGTCAATCTCATCTCCGAAAAACTCGACCCGAATAGAAGTCTCGCTCTGGTCCGACGGCACAATCTCCAGCGTATCTCCACGTACCCGGAAGGTGCTGCGGTGGAAGTCCACCTCATTGCGCTCATACTGAATACCGATTAGTTCCTTAATGACTTCGTCCCGATCCTTCTGCATACCCGGACGGAGCGGAATAACCATCCTTTCATAATCCTTAGGGCTTCCCAATCCGTAGATGCAGGACACAGAAGCCACCACAATAACGTCCCTTCGCTCAATCAGCGACGAGGTTGCCGAAAGGCGCAGTTTATCAATCTCTTCATTTCTGGATGAATCCTTGGCAATGTAGGTGTCCGACGAAGGTACATAAGCTTCCGGCTGATAATAATCATAATAAGATACGAAATACTCAACCGCGTTTTCCGGGAAAAACTCTTTAAATTCTCCGTAAAGCTGTGCAGCAAGCGTCTTATTATGCGCAATAACCAATGTCGGCTTCTGCAGCTGCTGAATCACATTGGCCATGGTAAACGTCTTGCCGGAACCGGTAGAGCCAAGCAGCGTTTCCATCTGGTTCCCTGCCTTAAATCCATCCACCAGTTCCCGGATTGCCTGCGGCTGGTCACCGGTCGGTTTATATTCCGAATGCAGTTTAAATTCCATATGTGCCTCCTGATCCTCAATCGCTGATAACAGAATAACGCATTCCCTTGCGCAAATAAACTTTTATTTGGGGAAACCTAAAAAGGACTGCCGCTCACGCGGCAGTCCTGAAAGGATGCAAGGAATTTAAACTTGCAGATGCTTATGGATGGTAACTGCAGATCCGATCAGGCCGATTCCCATTCCCAGGATCAGTCCAACCGGTACAACAAGACGGAAGACCTGAGCAACCGGCAGCAGTCCGTTCATGAAACTCTGCAGTACGCTGAAGCGTTCCAGTATATAGCGGATTGCACTGTCATAAAGGAAATAAAGGATAACAAGCGGAATAATTGCTCCCACAAGTCCTATTACAAGACCTTCCAATATGAAAGGCAGGCGTACGAATGCATTCGTCGCCCCGATCAGCTTCATGATTCCAATTTCTTCCTTACGAACAGAAATTCCGACAGCAACTGTATTGCTGATCAGGAAGATCGATACAATAAGCAGAATGCCAACGATTACCGTAGATATAATCGTCATAAGCCGGTTGATGGTCGACAGAGTCTTGGAAGCTTCCTGCGACTGATTGACCGAACGCACTCCCTCAAGTCCGCTGACATATTCAACCAGGCTGTCCTGGTTCTCAATTTTGTCCGCATAAACGACAAAGTGGGCAGAATTCGCAAGAGGATTATCGTTGTTGTTTCGGAAGCCTTCTGTTCCCGCAGCGTTATCCTTGAAATAAATGTTGGAAAAGCTGTCCCATGCGTCATCTGCGGATACATAGCGTACCGTCATAACATTGTCATGATGCTCGATCTCACTGCCGATCCGGTTCATGGATGCCTGATCAAGACCCTCGTTGAAGAAAACGGTAATGCCTACATTCGTTTCAACGTTTTTCAAAATAACGGTAAAGTTAATGATAATGGAAAAAAACAGGCCGAAAATAAAAATGCAGGCTGTCATCGTCGCAATAGATGCGATGGAGAACATTTTATTGCGGAAAATGTTCTTTATGCCCTGTCCGGCACTGTAATTGACTGTTCTAATCTTCAACGTAACCACCTTCTTTTTCGTCACTTACAATGACGCCTTTCCTGAGGCGTATAACCCTCTTCTTCATCTCATTGACGATTTCGCGGTTATGTGTAACGACTACGACAGTCGTACCCCTTTCATTGATTTCCTCAAGGAGACGCATGATCTCTTCGGAATTCTTAGGATCCAGGTTACCGGTCGGCTCATCAGCCAAAAGAATATCCGGACGATTTACAATAGCCCTGGCAAGCGCTACCCTCTGCTGTTCGCCGCCCGAAAGTTCTTTGGGATATGACTTATACTTATCTGCCAGTCCAACCAGTGTCAGAACTTCCGGAACCCTCTTTTTGATGATTCTCTTCGGCATCTCAATAACGCGCTGAGCAAACGCCACATTTTCATAAACGTTTCTGTCCTTCAGGAGTCGGAAATCCTGGAAAACAACGCCCAGATGCCTTCTGTATTTTGCAATTCTGCTTCTTCTAATTTTTGTCAGATCATAATCATTCACAATAAGCGATCCGCTTGTGGGCTCCAGCTCACGAAGCAGAAGTTTGATCAGAGTAGTCTTGCCCGATCCGCTGTCTCCTACGATAAAGACAAATTCTCCTTTATCAATCTTAAGAGAGACATGATCAAGAGCAGGTGAACTGCCCTTCGCGTAATACTCTGTTACGTTCTTTAAACTTATCATACTGCCCTCCGTAATTCCCTTGTCACTTTCGGCGTGACTTCCTATAAGGTAGCACAGAAATTAAATTTTCGCAATATTTTTGTAACATTTCCGCTGATACACAGCGCATCCCTTCGTTTCCCTGCCCATAATCGAGAAGCGGGGAATATAGCCCCCAAGCACAGCTTCTCACTTTATTGCCGGCATCCTGCGCTCCTGTGTGCAAAAAGGTCTGAATTTTCGTCACAAGCACGATGGCTGCCGGCGCCTGATGCAAAAAAAGGTCCGCCTCACGGCGAACCTTTTTCGTAGAGTCTGATTCATTTCGCATGATCCGGCTATTAACCTGATTTTCCGCTTAATACTCCAGTGTCTCCATATATTTCATATATTTGACAACCATAAGGGCGATTTTAAAAGTAATCGCATCTTCAAAAACTCTCAGGTCCAGACCGGTGCTCTTCTGCAGCTTGTCCAAACGGTAAACCAGCGTATTCCTGTGTATATAGAGCTGTCTGGACGTCTCAGATACATTGAGATTATTCTCGAAGAATTTATTAATGGTGCTCAGTGTCTCCTCATCGAAATCATCCGGAGATTTGTTTACAAAGATTTCTTTGATAAACATTTTGCAAAGCGGAATTGGAAGCTGATAGATCAGGCGGCCGATTCCCAGTGAACTGTACGCGATTACATCCTTTTCTCCATAGAAAATCTTACCAACGTCAAGCGCCATTCTGGCTTCTTTGTATGATCTGGATACTTCTTTCAGTTCCCTGACTATGGTTCCGTATGCCAGATGCGTCTTGCCTTCTGCATCGCGTCCTACCGCATCAAGTACACCATTCGCAATCCGGTCGCATACAGCGTAGTCGTCATTTTCTTCCAGTTCTTTTACGATAATAATGCTCTTCTCGTCAATCGCGGTAATAGAATCACCGGATCTTCCCGCGAAAAGATTTTTGACATTTTCAAGAGTAGCCTGGCTCTGTTCCGGGCTGGATTCCAAAATGCAGACTACGCGCGGTGCCTCCGCTTCGATATGAAGTTTCTTGGCACGGTTATAGATATCAACCAGCAGAAGATTATCCAAAAGGAGATTCTTGATAAAGTTATCCTTATCAAAGCGTTCCTTATAGGCAGTCAGCAGGCTCTGCAGCTGAAAACATACCATCTTGCCCACGGTAAGGCTTTCCTCTTCCGATCTGACAAGCAGAATATATTCCAGCTGACGCTCATCGTAGACTTTAAAAAACTGCATAGAGCGTACGGTCTGCGTATCCGCCTGGGACTGTACGAAATTCAGGATATCCTGATAATCGGCTTCTATGCCCTGAGTTGTCGACACCAAAAGTTTTCCTTCCACATCATGGATGGCAAAATCCATCTTGGTAATCGCTTTCAGGCCATCCAGGGTATTCTGCAGGATCTGGTTAGAGATCATAACGTGTTCCTTCCTCCGCTCGTTCAAGCTACTAATGAAACATAAAAAAACGGTCTATTTTTTATTCACTATTTTTCCATGTATCTTCTATTCTAATACAATCTGCACAAAATAAAAAGACATCAAATCAAATTATTTGTCAAAAAAATTCGATTTGATGTCTTTTACGTTTTAAACTTCGAACAGCAGATCACCATAAGAAGGCATCGGCCAGCTGTCCTTATCACTGATATTTTCCAGCGTATCTACGTATGATCTTAAGTCTGCCATGACTGCGCATACCTGGTCATGATAGAACTTTGCCTGGTCCCTGCCAGGCTCCATAGCCTGGGCTTTCAGGTCTACGTCAGCGAGCTTCATGCAGTCTCTCCTGACTTTTACCAGGAGCTCAGAGGTTTCCTGAAGAAGTGCCGTCTGCACAGAGACTTCTTCTACTCCCGCTGCCCTGACGGCGTTGATCGAGCCTGCAAGCCTGCCGGTCATACCGATCACCGCAGGGATGATCTGCTTATTGACGATGTTGATCATAGCCTTGGCTTCAATATTAATCGTCTTTGAATAAAGTTCGTACTTTACTTCTGCCCTGGATTCCAGCTCTGTATCAGAAAAAACGCCAAAACGCTTAAACATGCTTCTCGTTTTTTCCGTAGTAAGCTCGCCGATGGCATCTGCCATACAGGTAATATTGGGAAGTCCTCTTCTCTCTGCCTCTTTTACCCAGTCGTCTGAATAACCGTTGCCTTCAAAGATGATTCTGCTATGCTCTGTGAAGTTCTTGCGCGTCAGTTCTTCTACCGCACGGTCAAAATCATCGGCTTTTTCCAGGTAATCACAGGCATCGGCAAAAGCTTCAGCTGTAATCGTATTAAGTACGACGTTAGGTTCTGCAATGGAATCGCGGGAACCGGGCATGCGGAATTCAAATTTATTGCCGGTAAAGGCAAACGGAGACGTTCTGTTGCGGTCCGTAGGATCCTTATATAATTCAGGAAGGCTGTTGACTCCGGTGTAAAGAAGGGATTTTCCTTTGACTGCAGTAGCTTTTCCTTCTTTGATGATCTGTCCCACGACATCTGTCAGTTCTTCTCCCAGGAAGATCGACAGGATTGCCGGCGGTGCTTCATTTGCTCCTAGTCTGTGGTCATTGCCCGGATCCGCCGCAGATTCCCTTAACAGGCCTGCATGAACGTCAATAGCTTTCACGACACAGGAAAGGATAAGCAGAAACTGTTTGTTTTCCTGCGGTTTTTTGCCGGGATCCATCAGATTAATGCCGTCATCCGTCGTGAGCGACCAGTTATTGTGCTTGCCGGATCCATTCACACCATCAAACGGTTTCTCATGAAGCAGGCACTTCATCCCGTGTCTTCTGGCAATCCTTTTCAGAGTCTGCATTACAATCTGGTTATCGTCTACTGCAACGTTAGCCTCACTGTAAATGCATGCGAGTTCATGCTGTCCCGGAGCGACCTCATTATGCTGGGTTTTGGCTGTTACCCCCATCTTCCAGAGTTCGATATTCAGATCCTTCATAAAGGCTGCGACTCTCTGGCGGATGGTTCCGAAATAATGATCATCCATTTCCTGGCCTTTGGCAGGCATGGAGCCAAAAAGGGTACGTCCGGTGTAGATCAGGTCTTTCCTTTTCTTATATTTTTCAAGATCAATGAGGAAATATTCCTGCTCGGCTCCCACAGAAGGCGTAACCTTCTTCGATGTAGTATTGCCAAACAAGCGCAGCAGCCGGATGCTTTCCCTATTTAGTGCCTGCATAGAACGAAGAAGCGGCGTTTTCTGGTCCAGAGCTTCTCCTCCGTAGGAACAGAAAGCCGTCGGAATGCAAAGTGTTGCGCCGCCGGCATCCTCGCGTATAAAGGCAGGAGACGTGCAGTCCCAGGCAGTATAGCCTCTTGCCTCAAAGGTAGCCCTTAAGCCGCCCGACGGGAAGGAAGAAGCATCCGGCTCTCCCTTGATCAGTTCCTTTCCGGAAAAGCTCATAAGCGCCTTGCCATCCGGTTCAGGAGAAGCAATAAAAGAGTCATGCTTCTCTGCAGTTACACCGGTTAATGGCTGGAACCAGTGCGTATAATGGGTCGCGCCTTTTTCAATCGCCCATTCTTTCATCTCGTGCGCAATCACGTCAGCGGTCGGCAGATCCAGGTCTCCGCCCTCCTCGATAATAGTCCGCAGCTTGGCGTAAATTTTTTTCGGCAGACGCTGCTTCATCGTGGCGTCATTAAATACATTCTGTCCGAAAATCTCAGAAACTTTGATTTTCTCTTCCATGCTGTCTTTTTCCTCTTTCTCCCTTTTCCACTGATCCGAATATCCGGATTCAGCCAGCAGCTCCTCTTCGAATTTGTGCTACGAAGAAGGGGCTGCCATAGTGACAGCCCCTGAAAAAACAATCTGTCTGAAGTATATTCTCAGGCTTTGCCTACAGACTCAAACAGTTCCATTTTCTCTTTTACTTTAGCCTTGATCGCTTCTGCGCCGGGTTTCAGCAGTTTTCTGGGATCGTATCCCTTGCCCTGCTGATCCTTGCCTGCCTCGATATATTTACGGGTAGCTTCTGCGAATACAAGCTGGCATTCCGTATTAATATTAATTTTGGATACGCCGAGCGTTACGGCCTTCTTGACCATCTCATCCGGAATTCCGGTACCGCCGTGAAGTACGAGAGGCAGATCGCCGGTCTTTGCCTGTACGGCTGCGAGAACGTCAAAATTAAGTCCCTTCCAGTCTGCCGGATAAATACCGTGGATATTGCCGATTCCTGCCGCAAGGAAATCAACGCCCAGATCTGCAATTTTCTTGCATTCATCCGGATCCGCAAACTCTCCGTTTCCGGTAACGCCATCTTCGGTTCCGCCAATGGTTCCAACTTCCGCTTCAATAGACATTCCCTTGCCATGCGCTACTCTTACAAGTTCTTCTGTTTTTGCAAGGTTTTCTTCGATGGGGAAATGAGATCCATCGAACATGATGGATGAAAATCCTGCTTCAATACATTTATAGCATCCTTCATAGGTGCCGTGATCCAGATGCAGAGCAACAGGTACATGGATATCAAGTTCATCAAGGAGTGCATTTACCATCGCAGAGACAACCTTGAATCCGCCCATATACTTTCCTGCACCCTCGGATACACCAAGGATGATTGGGGAATTCAGTTCATTTGCAGTTTCCAGGGCAGCTTTTGTCCACTCAAGATTATTAATATTAATCTGAGCTACGCCATAATGTCCGGCTTTTGCTTTTTTCAGCATATCAGTTGCAGATACCAGCATAAGAAACCTCCTGTTTAAGAATAAAATTAATAGAAATCTGCAAAAATTATTATACGCCACTTTTTACAGGCAATGCAACCCAAGAACTATACTCTTCTACGGTTAAGAAAGAGCTTCAGCACCTTATGTTTGTTCTCGATTACAACCGTCTTATGTTTGTCGCCGAATTCACCGTCAAGCGTCCAGTCGATTTCCTCCATAGGCTCCAGGATGACTTTTTTTGCTTTATAAGTCTCAACAAGAGCAGAATGACCATCACCGGAAAGGAGCGTCGATATAATTTCGGAAAGATCCAGAGGATTTAAAGGCGTTCTTACCATAGTAACTTCGAATAACCCGTCATTCATGTCAACAGCATTTCCTGTAATCCCTCGAATGCCCCCTACTGAGCGTGCATTCGTGATCATTCCATAAATGTAGTTGCCCTCACTTACCTGGCCGTCCACATCCAAACGGATGTGATAGCTCGGAACATTAAAGACTTCCTTTCCGGCCTCCATAAGATAGGCAAGGCGACCGAATGTATTTTTCATAGTCTGGTCTGTTTCATAGGAAACATGCGTAAACATACCAAAAGCGGCAACATAAACAAAATATGTGGAATTAAATGCACCCACGTCGCACTGATACAGGTCGCCCAGCGTAATATCTTCTGCAGCCGTAACCATATCTTTGGAAATTCCCAGACTTGCTGCAAAATCATTTGTACTGCCTGAAGGGATATAGCCGACCGGTATGGAAGAACCTGAATTCATCATGCCGGTAACGATCTCATCCAAAGTGCCGTCTCCGCCGCTGACAACAATAACCTCTGCTCTGTCTCCAAGCTCTTCCACAGTCCTTTGTCCATCCCCGCGTGAACTCGTAGGATGACAGATTACATCATAGCCCGCTTCCGTAAACGTACTGATGATATCCGAAAGGCTGTTTTTTATCAGACCCTTTCCCGAAAGCGGATTATAAATAAAAAGCATTCGTTTTCTCATATCTTAAATCCATCCAAGTAAAGAATAAGCTTAATTAACGGCATCATTTTATCTCAAGCCTGCCCTGTCAGGCAAGCTGTTCCTCATCGTCCTGCAAGAATGCCGCCGGATGTACCGAAAGAAATATTTGCATCTTGCCCTTAAAAAAAGAGCTGCACAGAACTCATTTCTGTACAGCCCTTTTTTAATCTTTGAACAGCGTCCGTTCCGGCATTTCTTACGTCCTTAGGTCAGGCGAACGTTAAAGCGCTGGATACCATTGCTGCTTTACATCAGACAAGCTGAAGGAGAACCTCCATAGCAGCATCGCCTTTTCTCTGACCGATCTTGATAATACGGGTATATCCGCCGTTGCGGTCAGCATACTTAGGAGCGATTTCATCAAACAGTTTGTTTGTAAGATCGATTTCCTTTGTATTCTTTTTCTTACCCTTTGCCTCAGTCGGAACTTCGGTTACAGAGTAAAGAACCTTTGCCATCTGACGGCGTGCATGCAGTCTGGACGGCTGATCCTTCTTGATCTCTTTCTGTACTTCGTCATAAACGGTAACTTTCTTGCCGTCTTTGACTTCCTTTACACGCTTTCCGTCAGCATCCTTGCGGGCAACCTTAGCGGTAACGGTAACCGTATCGAAGTTATCCTTCTCTTTAACTGCAAGAGCAATCAGGCTTTCTGCAATTTTTGCAACTTCTTTCGCCTTAGTCTCTGTAGTACGGATCTGACCATGATACAGAAGGTTTGTAACCTGGTTTCTGAGAAGTGCTTTTCTCTGAGAAGAAGTTCTTCCAAGTTTTCTATATTTTGCCATTGTAATACTATCCTCCGAATGTGGAACAAAAAGCCCCGTGCTCTTCCGGACTTACCGGAGCTCCTGTTTTAATCTACAAATCGTGTAACCAGTTATTGTCTGCTCAAAAAAGAACAGGGGACAATATCTGTGATTTCATTTTCTGATAAAAAATCGTGAAACGTTACTGTTCGTCGCTCGGCTTCAGTGAGAGTCCAAGCTCGGAAAGTTTTGCAAGTACTTCTTCCAATGATTTTCTACCAAGGTTGCGAACCTTCATCATGTCTTCCGAAGTCTTGTTGCAGAGTTCTTCGACGGTATTGATTCCGGCTCTCTTGAGGCAATTAAAGGAACGAACAGAGAGTTCAAGTTCATCAATGCTCATTTCCAGAACTTTACCCTTTTCATCATCCGGCTTCTCGATCAAAACCTCGGTATTCCGGGCATTATCGGAAAGGTCAATGAAAAGCTTCAGATGCTCGCAAAGAACCTTTGCAGCAATGCTGACTGCATCATCCGGTCCCAGGGTTCCGTTCGTATACACGTCAAGCGTAAGCTTATCGTAATCAGTAACCTGACCGACACGTGTATTCTCAACGGTCATATTGACACGCTCGATTGGTGTATAAATTGCATCAATTGCAATGACGCCAATCGGCATATCTTCTGTTTTTGCTTTATCCGCCCCAACATATCCGCGGCCTTTTGTAATCGTAAGCTCCATATAGAGCTTGCAGTCCGGACCACCTGCAAGGGTAGCAATAACCTGATCTTTATTGATAATCTCGATATCCTGGTCAACCTGGATATCCGAGGCATGCACGACGCCTTCCCCTTCATATTCGATATATGCGGTCTTGGGCTCGTCTGTCTCAGAATTGTTCTTTATTGCAAGCTGCTTCAGGTTCATGACGATCTCGGTCACGTCTTCCTTGACGCCCGGAATCATAGAAAACTCATGAAGCACGCCCTCAATCTTCACCTGGCTGACTGCTGCACCCTGAATGGATGAAAGCATGATCCTGCGGAGGGAATTTCCCAGTGTTGTTCCATAGCCGCGTTCCAGAGGTTCAACCACGAAACGGCCGAACTTATGGTCATCAGACATCTCTGTAATCTTAATCTTCGGTTTGTTAAACTCAAACACTTAAGTACCTCCTACGCCGGACTAATTATTTGGAATACAACTCGACGATCAGCATTTCGTTAACCGGAACGTCAATAGCCTCGCGTGCCGGAACTTCCTTTACGATGCCTTTCAGATTCTCCTCGTCCGCATCCAGCCAGGCCGGAACAACTCTTCCTGCAACGGCTTCCTGGATATCTTTCAGTCTCTGTGAGGTCTTTCTGCTTTCTTTGATTTCAATCACGTCACCTGCGGAAACTTCATAAGACGGGATGTTAACGATCTTGCCGTTAACGGTTACGAACTTATGATCAACCATCTGACGGGCTTCTGTTCTGGTTCTCGCGAACGCAAGACGGAACAGAACGTTGTCCAGACGCATCTCCAGAAGAGACATCAGGTTTGCACCGGTCTGTCCTTTCATGCGGTCTGCTTTCTTATAGTAGTTGCGGAAAGGCTTCTCAAGAACTCCGTAAATGAATTTAGCTTTCTGTTTCTCTCTCAGCTGGGTTCCGTATTCAGAAACCTTACGACGGGAATTTCTCAGCTGACGTTTAGACTTCTTACCAATTCCCAGATAGGTCGGATCAAGACCAAGGGCTCTGCATCTTTTAAGAACAGGTACTCTGTTAACTGCCATTGTTTATCAATCCCTCCTGATATTAGACTCTTCTACGCTTGGGCGGACGGCATCCGTTGTGCGGTACCGGCGTTACATCACAGATACTGGTAACAGTAAGACCTGCTGCAGCAAGTGCACGGATTGCAGCCTCACGGCCTGATCCCGGTCCCTTTACAAATACGTCTACAGATTTCAGTCCATGAACCAGTGCTGCTTTTGTAGCGGTTTCTGCAGCCATCTGAGCTGCATAAGGAGTAGATTTCCTTGAACCTTTGAATCCAAGTCCGCCGGCACTTGCCCAGGAGAGAGCATTGCCGTCAGTATCCGTCAGAGTAACAATGGTGTTATTGAAGGATGCCTGAATATGGGCCTGTCCACGTTCAACGTTTTTCTTTACGCGGCGTTTTACCGCTTTTTTTACCTGCTTTGGCATATAAAAACTAACCTACACTTTCCTTTTATTAAATAGTCTAATAATTATTTCTTCTTGTTAGCGATTGTTTTCTTCGGACCCTTGCGAGTTCTTGCATTCGTCTTGGTCTTCTGGCCACGGACCGGAAGTCCTTTTCTAT
The DNA here is from genome assembly GCA_036308545.1 of Eubacterium sp. Classification (GTDB taxonomy): domain Bacteria; phylum Bacillota; class Clostridia; order Lachnospirales; family Lachnospiraceae; genus Bilifractor. The sequence continues at coordinate 15,879 of JAXJVN010000125.1, forward strand.
GACGGATTCCTCTGTAGCATCCGATTTCCTGAAGGCGCTTAATGTCCATAGCGGTCTGACGGCGAAGATCACCTTCTACGATCTGGGTCTCGTCAATAACTGCAGCGATCTTCTTGACTTCTTCGTCAGTCAGATCTCTTACGCGGGTATCCGGATTGATTCCGGCGTCTTTCAGGATACGATTGGAAGATGCTCTTCCAATTCCATAGATATAGGTAAGACCTATCTCTACTCTCTTGTCTCTCGGTAAATCTACACCAGCTATACGAGCCATGTGTATTTCCTCCTTCTTGTTTCAATATCTTCTTAAATGGGATGTCGGTATGAACCATCCAGCCGTTTCTAATCAGCTTAGAACCGGCCTTTCTTCTCCTGCGCAGCAGAAGAAGTTTTAAGCAATATTATGACGGATGCATTTCGTGACGGTTTTGATCGCATCTGACGGAGGTCCTCCGGCTCAGCATAGACCGGAATTCTCTGGTATAATAATGCTCACACAATCAGGCTGTGGCAGAGCCAGTCTGACTTTTCTTAAATGAGCTTAAAAAAAATACTCATTAAAAGATCAGCCCTGAACCTGTTTGTGCTTTGGATTCTCACAAATGATACGAATTTTTCCTTTTCTCTTAATGACCTTGCACTTCTCGCAGATCGGCTTAACAGAAGATCTTACCTTCATGTGAATCCTCCTTTCCTGAGTATAAGCAACGGGTGTCAAGCAGCATTTCTCAAAAAACCGACTCAAATCTTTGACGAATAAATCAGCAAAAAAGTGCTGCAATACTGCAATGCATTTCAAAAGACAGCAGTGGGTTAGTCTGCCGCCACCTGAAACGCATGCCATAGTATTGTAGCACTTCAAGAAATTCTTAGCAAGAATTATTTTATTTTTAAGAAATATTTTATAATTGTTTCTATCTCAAAATGATACGCAAAATATTTGCTCTCAAGATAATAAGAAGCCATTTACTCTTAAGAGGAGGAGCAATTATTTGTCTCTCCAGATGATGCGGCCTTTATCAAGGTCATAGGGAGAAAGCTCCAGTGTAACTTTATCGCCGGGAAGGATACGAATGAAATTCATCCTGAGCTTTCCGCTGATATGGGCAAGAACAACATGCCCGTTCTCAAGCTGCACACGGAACATCGTATTGGGAAGCTTTTCCAGTACGACTCCTTCGACTTCGATTACATCCATCTTTGACATAAATAAAAATCCTCCAAAACACAATCCATCAACCGGCATCCGTCTATCAGGGTTTTACGCCGAATATTTTTTTCTCAAACATTCAAATTATAATAGCACAAGCCGGAATAAGCAAGGATTTTCTTAGCCAAGCTTCTCGCAGATTGTATGGAAAATTTCTTCAATATCTTTTGTGCCATCTACTTCAAACAGAACACCTGCAGCTTTGTAGTAGTCGATCAGCGGCTGTGTCTGTTTATGATAAACATCGAGTCTGTTCTGTACTGTCTCCGGCTTATCATCGTCACGCAGAACAAGTTCTCCACCGCAGGTATCGCAGATGCCTTCCTTTTTAGGTGGATTGAACTCGACATGATAGGTAGCGCCGCAGGTCAGGCATGCTCTTCTCCCGCCCATCCTCTTTACAATGTTCGCATCCGGAACTTCAATATCAACTGCGTAATCAATAGCTTCTCCCCTCTTCTTCAGCGCTTCCGTCAGTGCTTCCGCCTGAGGAATCGTCCTGGGGAATCCATCAAGTACATATCCATTAACCGCATCGTCCTGAGCAATGCGGTCCACAACCAGGTCGCAGGTAAGTTCATCCGGAACGAGCAATCCCTTGTCCATGTATTCCTTGGCCTTCCTGCCCAGTTCTGTACCGTTTTTGATATTGCTTCTGAATATGTCTCCTGTAGAAATATGCGGAATACCGTACTTCTCTGCAATTTTCTTCGCCTGCGTACCTTTGCCTGCTCCCGGTGCGCCAAGCATAATGATCTTCATTTTTCAAACCTCCTCGTATACAATGTTTACGCGTAAACTGTACAAAATTTATATGCTTCTATTTTACAGCGTATCCATAGAACTGAGCAACCTGTATTTTTATCGGACTAAACTTTTATTTATGAACGCGCAAAGGCACGCCCCTTTCGGGACGTGCCACATATTAGCTTTTATGAAGATTACTCAGACAGGAATCCTTTATAGTTGCGAACAAGCATCATGGAGTCAATCTGAGTTAATGTCTCCAGAATGACAGAGACGATAATGATCAGGCTGGTGCCGCCGAAGGATACGTTCGCGTTAAATAATCCGTTGAATACAAACGGAATGACACAGACGATAATCAGTCCGATCGCACCGATGAAGATCAAATACTTCAGTACAGAGTTAAGATAATCTTCCGTAGCTTTTCCGGGACGGATTCCCGGAATGAAACCACCTGATTTACGCATATTGTCAGCAACTTCAATCGGATTGAAGGTGATTGAAGTGTAGAAATATGCAAAAAATACGACAAGCAGCACATACAGGATCAGACCAATTGATGAGAACCAGTCTGATGGATTGAACCAGCTGCCGGAACTAAGCATAGTCAGGATTTTTCCTCCCCATCCGCCGGGATGTTTTCCGGTGAATGCCACAATGATGCCCGGGAAGGACATAATTGAGGAAGCGAAAATAATCGGGATTACGCCGCCGGTATTTACCTTAAGCGGAATGTGTGAGGAATTTCCGCCTACAAGTCTTCGGCCAACCATTTTCTGTGAATACTGAACCGGGATTCTTCTCTCTGCTCCATTCAGGATAAGTGTAAGGACGGTAACGCCAAGAATAACCGCTGCAATGATAATCCATGCCATCGTCGCTTTAGCAATCGTCTTACCTTTTACAAAGTTTTCATACAGCGTAATCATATCCTGCGGTACACGTGAGAGAATATTGATCAGAAGGACAACGGAAATACCATTGCCGACACCCTTTTCATTAATTCTCTCACCTACCCACATCAGGAAACAGCTTCCTGCTGTAAGAGAGGCAACGACTACGATTACATTTACTGCATTCATTTCCAGAATCAGCTGATTGCCAAATCCAATACACATGGCAATGGATTCAAAAAGAGAAAGACCAACCGTCAGATATCTGGTAATATCATTCAGCTTCTTTCTTCCTTCTTCGCCATCTCTGGAAAGCTCTTCCAGTTTAGGGAATGCAATGGTCAGAAGCTGAACGATAATGGATGCAGTAATATATGGCGTAATGCTCAGAGCCAAAATGGAGAAATTGGTAAATCCGCCGCCGGTAAACGCATTCAGGAAATTGAATGCGTCGTTAGTATTGGAAGCAAAGTAATTCTTAAAGAATTCCTTGTCTACACCCGGTACCGGAATCTGTGAAGCAAGCCTGATAATGATCAGGATAAAGATCACATAGAAGATCCTTCTTCGTATTTCTTTACTTCGAAAAGCATCTTTCAGTGATTTTATCATCAGATCACCTCTACTGTTCCACCTGCCGCTTCAATTTTTTCTTTTGCGCTTGCGCTTACTGCAGTAACTCTTACGGTAAATTTCTTGGTAACTTCTCCGTTTCCAAGGATTTTGATACCATCGCGAACATTCTTAACGAGACCGCTCTCAACCAGCGTAACTGCGTTGATCTCGGCTCCGTCTTCGAAACGATCCAGAGCACCGACATTAATTGCTACGATTTCTTTATGGTTGCGATTCGTAAATCCGCGTTTCGGCAGACGTCTGTATAAAGGCATCTGACCGCCTTCGAAACCGGGTCTGGGTGCTCCGGAACGAGCTTTCTGACCTTTATGTCCGAATCCGGCAGTTTTTCCATTTCCTGATCCGTGACCGCGGCCTCTGCGGAAATCATTATGCGTAGAGCCTGCAGCAGGACGTAAATTTGATAATTCCATCATGGTCCCTCCTTTATGCCTCTTCGACCTTCAGCATATAGCCGACCTTCGCGATAATTCCGCGTGTTGCAGCGTTATCCGGTAAGATAACGGAGTGGTTCAGCTTTCTGAGGCCCATGGATTCTACAATTTTCTTGTTCTTCGGAACTGCACCGATTGTAGATTTAACTAATGTGATTTTCAGTTTTTTATCTGCCATCTCAAGCACCTCCCGTTATGCCATGACTTCGTCAACAGATTTGCCGCGGAGTCTTGCAACTTCTTCCGGTGTCTTCAGCTGGCGAAGGCCCTCAAGTGTGGCGAGAACGACGTTCTGCTTGTTATTGGAACCAAGGCATTTTGTACGGATGTTCTTGATACCTGCAAGTTCAACAACTGCACGAGCTGTGCCGCCTGCGATGATACCGGTACCTTCCGGAGCCCTCTTCAGGAGGACCTTTGCGCTGCCATATTCTCCAATAAAGTCATGGGTGATACTCTTGTTCTCATCAATTGCAACAGAGATAAGCTTCTTCTGAGCGTCTTCTCTTCCCTTGCGGATAGCTTCCGGAATTTCTGTTGCCTTTCCAAGGCCTGCGCCTACGTGACCGTTATGGTCGCCGACAATAACCAGAGCGGTGAAGCGGGAGTTACGTCCGCCTTTTACAACTTTGGTAACCCTCTTGATGGATACGACTTTGTCTTCCAGCTCAAGCTGGCTGGCATCAATGATTACGTGTCTCATGCTTTCTTCTCCTTCCTCTTTAGAATTCCAGTCCGGCTTCTCTGGCTGCATCAGCAAGAGCTTTTACTTTGCCGTGATAGATGTAACCGCCTCTGTCAAATACAACCGTCTTGATCCCGGCAGCAACTGCTTTTTTGCCGATGACTTCACCGACTTTTGCGGCAGCTGCGACATCATTGGTCTTCTCAAGCGCGTCTTTTACATCTTTGTCAAGAGTGGAAGCAGATACAAGCGTGGTGCCAGCGGCATCATCAATGATCTGAGCATACATATTTTCATTGCTGCGGAATACAGCAAGACGCGGTCTTGCAGCGGTTCCGGCAATATGATTACGCTCTCTGAAATGTTTTTTCTGGCGAACCAGATCTCTAGAATTTTTCTTAATCATAGTTTAGCGCTCTCCTTTACTTCTTACCGGTCTTGCCGACTTTGCGTCTGATAACTTCATCCATGTACTTAATTCCTTTGCCCTTATAGGGTTCCGGCGGTCTCTTGGTACGGATTTCAGCTGCATACTGACCGACTTTTTCTTTGGAGATGCCCTTAACGATGATGACGTTTCCGTCAACAGCAGTCTCGATTCCTTCCGGATCTTCCATCTCTACCGGATGAGAGTATCCCAGGTTGAGGACAAGCTTTTTGCCCTGCTTTGCTGCACGGTAACCTACACCGTTAACTTCCAGTTTTTTCTCATAACCCTCGGTTACACCGGTGACCATGTTGTGGATCAGAGTTCTGGTCAGACCGTGAAGAGATTTGTTTTTCTTCAGATCGTTCGGGCGCTCAACAGTGATGATACCGTCAGCAACGGTAATCTTCATGTCAGCAGGAAGCACTCTGTCCAGGGTTCCCTTAGGTCCTTTAACAGTAAGATCATTTCCCTCTTTAAGGTCTACGGTTACACCCGCAGGGATAGCGACCGGCTGTCTACCAATTCGTGACATCCTTTTTTCCTCCTAAAACTTAGATTTTCAGATTTCCGACAATAATAAGAAATCTGTTTTCAGTTATCTATGTACAAGCAGCCTGGTAAGAAAAATATTTTTCTGCGTTTAGAAAAATATTTTCCGGCTGCTGATACATTCTAAACGACTCGAAACACGCTTCGCGAGTTCGTTCGCTGACGCGGCGGTCTCGCTGCGCTCGGTCGTTGCTAAGCGGTCTCCGCAGGAGACCAGCAACGTCGGGTGGACATGCAAGCATGTCCGTTCGACTCACTGCTCGCGTAAATTACCAGATGTAAGCAAGAACTTCTCCGCCGACCTGAAGCTCTCTGGCTTTCTTGTCGGTGATGACGCCCTGGTTCGTGGAAAGAATTGCAATTCCAAGTCCTCCGAGAACTTTGGGAAGCTCATCCTTGTTTACATACACGCGAAGACCCGGCTTGGAAATTCTCTTCATTCCGGTGATGACTTTTTCATTGCGGTCAGCACCATATTTCAGAAGAATGCGGAGAGTCTTGAATGCGCCGTCGTCAATCAGTTCGTACTTCTCGATATATCCTTCATCTACCAGAATATCGGCAATGGAAACTTTAATCTTAGATGCCGGCATATCAACGGTATCATGTTTTGCAATATTTGCATTGCGGATTCTTGTAAGCATATCTGCAA
>JAXJVN010000126.1:0-2019 GCA_036308545.1 Eubacterium sp.
CAATATGAATTGCAAAATTAAATTCCAGTCAGGGATGGAACTTACTCTTTCCAAATAGGGTTTCTCTCATAGGTGGAATTCTGTCTTTCTGAATTATCCTGTATAATGGTATCTGTTCCAAACATGGCTGTCTCCCGACCGGCAGATCAGGAGGAAACTATGTCTAAGCAGAAACATATGAACCTTGACAACCGAGTGACGATTGAAAAAGCATTGGATAACAGACAAAGCTTCAAGGCCATTGGTGGCCTTGTCGGGAAGGACTGTACTACGATCTCAAAAGAAGTCCGCAAACACACGACTCATGTAAAGACCGGAGGCTGGGGACGCCCCTTCAATGACTGCCTGAATGCCTATCTTCATAAATGTAACAAGAACCACGCCTGCAGCTCATGCATCTCCCGTTCCAGCAAAAAATGCTGGTTCTGTGGAAAGTGCATCTCTGTCTGCCCGGAGTATCAGAAGTATTCCTGCCCTAAGCTCTTACGCCCTCCCTATGTCTGCAATGGATGTACGAAAAGGCAGAACTGCAGCCTGGAGAAAACCCTGTACCGCGCCACCGCCGCACAGAAGATTTATGAAGCTACCCTGAAAGAAAGCCGTTCCGGATTCGCTCTTTCTGAAGCGGAACTTCAATCTCTGGACAATAAGGTCTCTCCCCTTCTCCGCCAGGGACAGTCCATCCATCATATCGCTGTCAATCATCTGGATGAGGTCATGAAAAGCGAGCGGACCCTTTATGCCTATGTAAACGCAGGGCTTTTTTCAGCACGGAACATCGACATGCCGCGCACGGTACGTATGCGTTCTCGAAAAGGAAAGCCAAAAGCCATGAAGGTTGACAAAGCCTGCCGCATAGGCAGGACCTATGAAGACTATCTCTCCTACATGGCGGAGCATCCGGATACGCCTGTAAGACAGTTGGATTCCGTGGAAGGCGTCAAAGGAGGAGCAGTCCTCCTTACTGTTCATTTCGTAGAGCAGAGTCTTCAGCTGGCTTTTCTGCGGCAGAGCAATGATTCCCGCTCTGTCACCGATATCTTTGAACGGCTCTACCTTGAACTCCGCTGTGATGTCTTCATTGATCTGTTCCCACTCCTTCTCGCTGACAACGGAAGTGAATTCTCCAATCCAAAAGCACTGGAATTCGACGGCCAGGGCAATCGGCGCACACGGGTCTTCTATTGCAATCCGAATGCTCCCTATCAGAAAGGGAACTGCGAGAACAATCACGAAATGATCCGCAGGATCATTCCGAAAGGCGTCGACATCGGCAGGTACACACAGGCACAGATCGATCTGATGATGAGTCATATAAACTCTTACGCAAGGAAAAACCTGGGTGATAAAAGTCCTTACGATCTCTTTGAATTCCAGTATGGAAAAAAGATCCTGGACCTCTTTCATCTGACCAGGATCCCGGCAGATGAGATCAACCTCACACCGGACCTTCTGAAGTCATCCCTTCCGGGGAGCAACTGATCCTGCTTTTTCAGAGGCCGGGTGTGGGCAGAGCCCACCTTACCGGAAATGAACATCCCGGCATTCCAGGCGCATCATGGTGATGGCGACGGGGGAACATAGTACGCTCTGCGTTATTCTGCTTCTCCGTCGGCAGAACCGGGAAGCGCCTGGAATCAAGGCAGTCAAGAAGATCGTGGAATAATGGGGCAGGGGCCCCGTTATGCCGCGAAAGCCTCTTGACTGCCGCAGCGCAAAAACAAAGGGACTGTGTCCCCACACAATCCCTTCAAAAACAGCAGCCGGTCCTGGATTTAATCAGCCATCATACCCTCTCCAACAGGGGTGGAATTTACAACTTCCGAAAAAAGACCCGTAAATTCGACTTCTGGTTGGTGTGCGAAAAAATATCCAGAAACTACTACTTAATCAGTATTTTACCGCAGAATCCGGCTCCTTAACAGTTCTTTTTCAGAACCTTTGAAGAGAAAACTGAACGGATTCTTCTGCGGAGTTGCGTTTAGTCATGCAAACTGGAACTTAAGTTTGCAATTCACC
>JAXJVN010000127.1:0-18298 GCA_036308545.1 Eubacterium sp.
AGAGTGGAGCTTCCTGTATGATGTAAATACAGGGACCTGAGAAAGGGGATTGATAAAGAAAAATACCTCAGGGTAAGATAAGATTTGCTGACTTAGCCGAGTTAGTAAAAATCTTATCAAACAGAGAGGTATCTAAAATGAAGTCTAACACACAGAACGCAAAAATTGAATCCATCACTGACAAAACCATGGTCATTGGAATCGATATCGGAAGCGAGACACATTATGCCAGAGCTTTTACAAATCGAGGAATTGAACTTTCTGACAAGCCGTTCTCCTTTTCCAATACCGAATCGGGCTTTCAGGAATTCAAAGCATGGATGGAGGATCTGATGAAGAAAAATGGCATGGAGGCTGTTGCGCCGGGGATGGAACCAACGGGGCATTACTGGTTCAATCTCGGAGCATTCCTGCAGGACAGCGGGATCCAGCCGCTTCATGTAAATCCGTATCATGTCAAGCAATCCAAGGAACTCGACGACAATAATCCGACAAAAAATGATCGTAAGGATCCAAAAGTGATCGCAGGTCTTGTCAATGCGGGACGTTACTCAAAACCATATATACCCAGAGATGTCTACGCGGAGGTGCGCTGCCTCTCTAATCAGCGGCTGCAGGCACAGGAAAACCTGACAAGGGCAAAAAACCGGCTTGCCAGATGGTTCAGCATTTATTTTCCGGAATACAAAGACGTTTACAGTACTCCGGATGCCGTCAGCGGAATTATGATTCTGAAGAAAGCACCGCTTCCGGCAGATATCATCGCTCTTGGCGTTGATGGCATCAATCAGATCTGGCGGGAGGCAAAACTCCGGGGTTCGGGGCTGAAAAGGGCAAAGACCCTGATATCGGCTGCAGAACACAGCATTGGAAGCCGTGAAGCCCAGGAGGCAGCAAGGATTGAGGTGGCATATCTTCTGGATGACATAGAGCGGTATACAAAAAGAGTGAAGGATCTGATCGAGCTTCTGGATCAGAAACTGGCAGAGATTCCGCATGTGGATAAACTGCTGGCAGTTCCTGGGATTGGAAAGCGTACTGTGTGTGGATTCATTGCTGAAGTGGGCGATATTGGGCGTTTTGACAGCCCCAAACAACTGCAGAAACTGGCTGGACTATCCATTGTGGAATCGAGTTCCGGCAAGCACAAAGGGGAGACGCACATCAGCTACCGAGGTCGGAAACGGCTCCGATATGTGCTATACGAAGCAGCATTGTCGGTTGTAGCAAGGGTGCCTGAGTTCCGTGCGGTACATGATTATTACACACATCGCCGGCAAAATCCTCTTAAAAAGATGCAGTCCCTGATAGCGATTTCCTGCAAACTGATACGTCTGTTTTACGCGATCCTGAGTAAGGGCATAGACTATGATGGCACAAAGATGCTGAGTGATATCAGGAGGCCCGGAGGACAGATACAGGCGGCATAAGAGCAGAGAAAAGCCATCACGGCTGATCTGAGCCGTTATGAAGATGACGGCTGACATCAGTCGTGATGGAGCAATCAGACTGAAGAAACACGAGAGTGCCGAACGCGGCGGGAAAACGTCCACCGGAAGGTGCTGCTGCGGATGGCAGAGTCAGTAATCGAATTTTACAAAGAATGAGCCAGTAGTCGGCAGGAATAATTACCATCGGGTATAACCCAGAAGAGGAGCTAAGCTGACACCCTGGTTGTGGGCAGGCGGAACGAAGGAAGTTGGGACTTGATCCTGGTAGACACGGGAGGTGCGCTGCCATAGCGGAACAGGGCTACACACAAGGCCATGCAGAACGGAAAAAAACGACGTTCTATTTCGTGTACCCAAAATACGCTATTTTCGTACCAGATACACAGAAATGCTCACGACAATCGGCTCATCTTTAACTGAGGAAGATTGAAAAATCCTTTATTTTAAAGGAAAATCACTTGACTTTATAGGGAGGTGTCAGGTGGGATTTACTTTTACTGAAAAAGGATTTTCTGACTTGATCTCGAAGCTCTCTCAGCAGTACAGGATTTTTGCTCCTGTTCTGAAAAAAGGCGCAGGCCGTTTCACGGATACGGATACGATTTACTACGAATTCGTGACCGATGCGTCTGAGATTGAACTTGAGCGCAAATCAGAATATTCCTTCAAGGACGTGCTCGTGCCGCTTTCCAAAACGCTCTTCTATTTCGCCGAAGACGAAATGAAGCCTGCAGGCGAGGGCGCCGACCAGAGGGACATTCTTGTTTTTGCCAGAAGCTGCGACATGCATGCTCTGAAGAGACAGGATGCTATTTATCTGGAGAACGGTGCTGAGAAAGATTTCTTCTACGAGCGCATCCGCGAGAAACTGAAATTTGTTCTGATCGGCTGTACCCATGACCAGAAGGACTGCTTCTGCGTTTCTATGGGGACCAATAAAACGGATGACGGCTATCTTTTCTCCGTTGAGAAGGATCCGGAAACCGGCAAGGTGCTGTCTAAGCTTGCAGATGCCAGTCTTGCAGACCTCTTTAAGGGGGCCTGCGAAGAGGAAAGGGATGTCACGCCTTCCTTTGTCACCGAAAACGAAACCAAGGTCAGCGTACCGGAGAATATCCCTCTGTCTATCACCAGATCCAATCTCTGGGACGAGTACAACGCACGCTGCTTCGCATGCGGCCGCTGCACCCTTGTGTGCCCGACCTGTACCTGCTTCAGCATCGAAGACATTTACTACACGGATAACGGTGACGCAGGCGAGCGCCGGCGGGTCCAGGCTTCCTGCATGATTGACGGCTACACCAACGTCGCAGGCGGCGGCCAATACAGGAAAACCAAGGGTGAAAGAATGCGTTTCAAGACCCTTCACAAGATTAAGGACTTCAAGTCCAAATTCGGCTATAACATGTGCGTCGGATGCGGAAGGTGTACAACAACCTGTCCTATGTACATCTCCTTCCCGGAGATTATCAATAAGGTTGATAAAGCCGTAAAAGAGGAAGCAGAAGGAGGTGCCAAAGCATGAATAACGCCTATGTGCCTTTCTCATCAAAAATCCTGAACGTCAAGAAGCATACGAAAAAAGAATATACCTTCAGAATGGCATTTGACGGTGATGTGAAACCCGGACAGTTCTTCGAGGTCTCTATTCCCAAATATGGCGAAGCTCCGATCTCCGTTTCCGGCATCGGCGATGGTTATGTGGAACTGACCATTCGTGCTGTCGGCCGCGTTACCAATGAAGTGTTCGAACGCTATGAAGGTCAGAGTCTCTTTATGAGAGGACCGTATGGAAATGGCTTCGATATCTCCATGTTCGACAAGGGCGAAACTCTGGTCGTAGCAGGCGGTACCGGCGTTTCCCCGGTCCGCGGCGTCATTGAAAAACTGGCAAAGTCCGAAGTCCCCAAGGACAAGCATGTCATTGTCGGCTTCAAGAGTCCGGATGACATGCTCTTCCGTGACGATCTCAAATACTGGGATGAGACGATCGATCTCTGCCTTACCGTTGACGGCGCTCCGGAAGGATATACCGGAAATATCGGTCTGGTCACAAAATTCATCCCGGGTGTACAGCTGAAGGACGTCGCAAGTGCGAAGGCGATTGTCGTAGGACCGCCGCCAATGATGAAGTTCTCTATTATCGAGCTTCTCAAAGCAGGATTCAAAGAAGAAAACATCTGGGTTTCCCAGGAGCGCAAAATGTGCTGCGGTCTCGGAAAATGCGGTCACTGCCGTATCGGAGACAAGTACGTATGCGTAGACGGCCCTGTATTTAACTATACAGAGAGCAAGAACCTGATTGACTGATCATTTGCGGAACGGAGGAAAAAAATGTCTGATACAAAGACTTTTGACGTAAATCTGAAGAAACTGAAAAAGAACGCCTTCCGCGAATCCAAGGTCAGAGGCGAGACTGCTGCAAGGATCCGTATTCCGGGCGGCAAGATCGACTATAAGACCATGCTGAAGATCACGGAAATCGCCGAGAAATACGGCAATGGCCGCATCAATATCACCAACCGTCAGGGCGTAGAAGTCCCCGGTATCCAGATTGAAGATATGGATGCTGTGAAAAAAGAACTGCAGCCCATTATCGAAGACCTGGATATCAACCAGGACGTACCCGGAGAAGGATATCCTTCCAGCGGTACCCGTAACGTCGTAGCCTGCCCTGGCTCTGAGCTCTGCCCCTTCGGCTGCTACAATACCACTGAGTTCGCTAAGAAAATGGAGAAGCAGATTTTCCCCAACGATCTTCATGTCAAGATTGCCTTTACCGGCTGTCCCAACGACTGTGCCAAGGTCCGCATGGACGACTTCGGCATCAGTGGCATGACCGAACCCCAGTACGACCCCAGCCGCTGCATCGGATGTGAACAGTGCGTTAAGATGTGCAAAATCCGCAGTGTCGGCGCCCTGTCTGTTCAGAACCATAAGATTGTCCGCGATACCGACAAGTGCATCGGCTGCGGTGTCTGCACCGTTTACTGCCCGACAAGAGCATGGACCAGAAGCAAGGAGCATTACTTCAAGGTAACGCTTTTCGGACGCACCGGAAGAAAGAACCCGCGTCTTGGCGAAGACTGGCTCCGCTGGGTTGATGAGAAGAGTATCCTCAAGATCGTCGAAAATACCTATGCCTATGTCGAAGAGTACATCGCAAAAGATGCCTTTGAAGGCAAAGAGCACATCGGCTATATCGTAGACCGTACCGGCTATGAAGAGTTCCTGAAATGGGCACTCAAGGATGTTGAGTTCGGACCCAAGGTAGAAATGAAGAAGCGCATCTACTGGGCAGATCATCGCTACGATGTAGAAAACAATCTCAAATAAAGACTGCTGACGCGGCTCGCCGCAAAGAAGCATGAAAAGGACCGCACGGGGTAACCCGGGGAGGTCCTTTTCTGCACTAAATGTGAGTTTAATGAAACGTTTAAACTTGAATTGTAAGTGTCTTCCCGCTGGGTATGTACCGACGGTAGGAGACCCCTGCTGAACTGAACATTCTCATGGATGCCTTGACGGCATCGGAATCGGGATATTTGTTAATTTCATAGATAACCGTTTTAATCCCTGCCTGAATGATTGCCTTTGCGCATTCATTGCATGGGAACATGGATACATAGAGCTTTGCCCCTTCCAGGCTTCCTCCCCGATAGTTGAGGATAGCATTCAGTTCGCTATGCGTGACATAGAGATATTTGGTCTGCAGCGGATCCACTGCATCTCTGCTCCATGGGTATTCATCATCAGAGCATCCCTTCGGAAAGCCGTTATAGCCCATGGACAGGATTTTGTTATCTGAGCTTACGATGCAGCAGCCTACCTGGGAATTGGGATCCTTCGACCGCATGCCTGCCAGTTTGGCAACAGCCATGAAATATTCATCCCAGGAGATATAATCTTTTCTTTTCTCAGTCATACAGACTCCTTTTCGCTTAATGAGGCGAAACAAGCTTCATGAGTGTCTCGCTTCGCTCGGTCGCTGCAAGAGCATTCTCCACCGGAGTCCAGCAGCGCTTGTTATCGCGGGGGCTCACCGAGTAGACATGGAGCATGTCCGTTCGGCTTACTGCTCGTGTAAAAAAGAGCAGGAACATCGAAGTATCTGTTTCTGTCCTTCTCGTCCTGCTCTTTTTCAGTCTGCTTACTTGGTTCCGAAAATACGGTCGCCTGCATCGCCTAGTCCTGGCACAATATAGCCGTTTTCATTCAGATGATCGTCCAGCGCGCCAATATACATATCGACTTCCGGATGTTCCTCCTGCATTCTCTTAACGCCATCCGGTGCTGCGATAATGCAGAGGAAATGGATCTTTCTGGCGCCATGCTGCTTGAGCATAGTGATTGCCGCAGTTGCGGAACCGCCGGTCGCAAGCATAGGATCTACGACGAAGACCTCCCGCTCTCCGATATCGGACGGAAGCTTGCAGTAATATTCTACCGGCTCCAGCGTTTCAGGATTGCGGTAAAGTCCGATATGTCCTACTTTTGCTCCGGGAACGATTGTCTGTACGCCTTCTACCATACCCAGTCCGGCACGAAGGATCGGCACGATGGCCATTTTTCTACCTGCAAGACGCTTGACCGTCGTTTTCGCAATAGGTGTCTCAATTTCAACATCCTTCAGCTCCAGATTTCTGCATGCCTCATAGGTCATCAGCATTGCAATTTCTCCGATCATCTCCCGGAATTCCTTGTGACTCGTCCTCTTGTCCCTGATAATTCCGATCTTATGCTGAATGAGCGGATGATCCATTACTTTTACGACAGCCATTGTTTTTTCCTCCACGATAAAAATTTTATAGGTTCTTTTTCTGATAAATTTCGGTCTGCAGATCCGAAACTTACATCCTGATATTCTTTCCGGGCGTCACTTCATTCCGACTTCCATGACAGCCTCGCTCACAGTAGTTCGGAATGAAGCCTCTCTTCTTCATGCCTGAATTACTTCATGCCCCGCTGCCTTAATCAAACGGTTCATAATAGCGCTTCCCATTCTTTTGGTATGGAAAGATTCGGAGTAGATATAATCCACTCGATCGTCGTCAAAGTCACGCAGGATTTCAAACAGATGCTGCGCAATCGTCAGATCATCCGACCTTTCGCCTACGACGCGCACATCTCCATTTGGATACTGCTCCCTGCTTTCTTCCGTACAGATTACTCCGACCTTGTATCCCTGTGCCAGCTTCCCGTTTACCAGAGTACGTATTTTCTCGTAAACTTTTTCCGGCGTTCCCTCTACAATTGCCAGATCTGCCCTGGGGGCATAATGCCGGTACTTCATGCCGGGTGCTTTTGGATGAACGTTTGGATCGTCCCCTTTCAGGCCTGGATCCATTCTGACTTCTCCTAAAACTTCCTCCAGCATTTCCTGATTGAGGAAGCCGGGACGCAGAATAGAGGGGGTACCATCTGTAAAATCCACAATTGTGGATTCCAGCCCTATATTTACCTGTCCTCCATCAATGATCATATCAATCCGGTCACCCAGATCTTCAATTACATGCCTTGCAAGAGTAGGGCTCGGTCTTCCGCTTGTATTGGCGCTGGGAGCTGCTACATAGCCGCCTGCCTGTCGGATCATCTCCCGCGCGATTTTGTTGCTTGGGAAACGGACCGCAACGGTATCCAGTCCGCCCGTCGTCTCGTAAGGAACGATATCGCTTTTATTGAGGATCATGGTCATGGGACCGGGCCAATAGCGCTCGGCAAGTTTTTCTGCCGCATCCGGGATTTCTTTTACAATCTTATAAATATCCTCCCATTCGCAGATATGTACGATAAGGGGATTATCCGACGGACGTCCTTTGGCTGCATATATTTTCTTCGAAGCTTCCGGATCCAGAGCATTCCCTCCAAGTCCATAAACCGTTTCCGTCGGAAAACCGACCAGACCGCCTTTCCGAAGAATCTGTCCTGCTTCTTTGAGAGCATCCATATTCAGATGCTCTTCTGTCATACATACAAGTTTTGCCCTCATGATCCGCTGCTGCTTTCCTGGCTGAAATCTTCCGATTCCAGAATCCCGTCTTCTTCCATGTCATCCATCGTAAGACGGCGCGGCGTGGAATCAACAATGGACTGGATGGATTTGTAGGACTGCATGAACTGACGCTGAACGTTGTTGATAAGACCGACCAGTCCGTTCAGCTCCTCCTGCATTGCATTGTACTTCTGCGTACCTTCCTGTTCCTGTTTATCTATCTTCTTCTGCGTCGCTGCCAGCGCTGCCTTGGCCTCCTCGCGGGCTTTTCCGCGAATGGTCTGAGCTTCAAGCTTGGCATTTTCCAGAATCTTTTCATGTTCCTTCTCCGCTTCCTGAATTACCTGCTGGGAGCGGATCTTGGATTCGTAGATCAGTCCTCCGATCGTTTCGTAATTATCTATATAGGACTGATATTTTTCTTTAATTTCTTTATTCTTATTATTCAGTTCTTCCTGTGTAGAAGCCAGGCGCGCATTCAGATCTTCAATCTGCTTGTCCTTTGCGTCTAACTCCTTCTTCAGGGATTCAATCTGTCTTCTCAGTGCTGCCTTTTCTGCAAAAAAAGTATCCTTCAGATTCTGAATTTCCTGAAGAACGTCGTCCTTGTCATAGCCGCGAAGCGCGGTACGAAATAACTCCTTATCTGCCATTTTTCTGACCTCCCGTAATATTCTCCCCTTATTGGGAAATCAATTGTATACTCCTTTACAAATTATCGTAATATTTTTTATCTTATGATTCAAGATACTTCTGAATTATTTCCCATACATCAGAACGTTCCAGGCCGAGCCTCCAAGCTGCGACGCCTCCAATATCATAGCCCTGAACCACCTTCATTTTCGCTTCGATGGACTGCTCGTTCTCCACCCAGATGCTGTACTTCTGTGATCCTTCATCTACCGAACCATAGAGCTGTCCCGTCTGATCATCCCAGGAAAGCTGAATGCCATGTTCGGACGCAAACTGATCTGCAGAATCCATGCCGAATGCTTCCGAACTGATATCGGTACCGGACGTGGTCCATCCTCTGGAATAGAAAGGAAGGGCGTTGATTACCTGCTCTTTTGGCACTTCCTTAAGCGTATCCTTAATCCCCTGATCAACATAGGAAAGAGATGCAACCGGTCCGATCTCCTCCGAGCCATTTGTATGTTCATCATAGCCCATGATGACAATGTAATCTACGGTTTTCGCCTGTTCACGGCGGTTCAGATACTTCGTGTAAAGAGGAACATAAGCATCAGCGGATATGATCAGACCTGCCTGGTGGCCGGAAACGGAAAGTTCTTTCAGGAACTGGATATAATGCGGCACGGATTCTTCCGTAACAGATTCCAGATCCACATTTATACCGGAAATGCCAAGTGAAACCGCATCATTGACCAGCTGGCTGACAATGGAAGCACGGGTATCCTCATTTTTCAAAAGCTGTCCAATATCTCCCCCTTCGCCTTCCATATCATTGATCGTGCCCCAGACCTGAAGTCCCGCTGCAGCTGCCGTCTGAACGTAATCGGCACCGATCAGACAGGTTACCGTTCCCTGGCTGTCCGCAAACTGAAAGCAGGTAGGCGCAATCACGTTCATTCCGCCAGTGGACTGGATCAGCTCCGCCATTACAGAAGCATCACAGGATCCTTCATTCATATACTGGAAGCCCATCACAACCTTGCGATCCATAAGCTTATGGCTGAAGACATAGCGCTGGTCAGTCGTGTGGGCAAGCAATTCCGCTGATGCCTCCTGCAGATTTTTTGACTGGGCATAGCCTATATACCCGTCCGCGGAAGCAACCTTATCAAAATCCTTTCCTTCTTCCAGCAGTATCAGCTTATCTCCCTCTGCCAGGTCTCGGATGATCGGACTCTTGAGGCTTGCTTCGCTGCGAAGTTCCCCTTCTGCAATAACCTCTCTTACCTGAAGTCCGTCCCAGGAAGTACGTGCCGTCACACGAGCCGGCTCCTGATAAATTTCCATATCGATATCCGAATTATCGCGGACCGTTTCCGCATTCATATAGATCACGCCGTCCAGGGTCACGACTCTGCCGGATCCGTCGTCCGCCGGAAATTCCAGGGTGCCTTCCGGAAGGGTAAGAAGCACTTCATTCCTGCTCTCTTCCCAGTAAAAACCCGCATTAAAATAACTGCGGACCATATCGAAGGGAATATAAACCGTTCCATTCTGAACAATTCCCTTGCCGTCCAGCAGCTGATCGTCACAGATCAGGGCTGCCTGCTCCTGTCCAATGCCAAAATATTCTCCCGGATCCATCCTCTCATTGCTTTTCGAAAACCTGGTATATAAAAAAGAAGCAATCAGAACGATCAGTATAATAACAAGAACCGTTCCGATGACTGCCGCCGGGGATCTTCTGTTTCTTCTTCGTCTGTCCATAATGCCTGTTCTCCTTTGTACACATCGGTCAGATTGTAACATTTTTAAGGTTCTCAGGCAACTTCATAGAAGGGGGGGATGAACTCCGGACAGGCATCCTTGGGGTCTGCATGAATCGGTAGTAACCAATCGCCCGGAGTCCATCATCATCTTGGGGTTTCAGAATCTGACTGCTCTTTTCTTCGGTGGCGGACCAACCCTGTTGAAATCAATCTGGTCAATCAGACCGGCCTGGTCAAATTGAATATCCGACATATAATTGCCGGATTCGCAGAGGCTCCAGCAGGATTCCAAAAGATCCAGTGAATCCAGATCTACAGTTTTTTCCCCTATCGCTCTCATTTTGACTCCTCTTGCTGCCAGCTGTTTCAACTCCTTCAGTCCTATTCTTTCTTTCATATTTCACCTCTCTTACTTTTTTGCCAGGGGTCAGCGACGCGATAAATTCACAACAGAGACTTCTCCTTTCTGAAAAAAGCCCCCTGACGTCTACAGGAACCGCGCGATAAGCAGCCTTTCTTTCTCTCCCTCAAAAAAACTAAAACAATCTGAAAGAACGTTTCCCGATGGATGAGCAAAATCAATAAAAAAATATAGGTTATAAAACAAATTGTGGATTACTTGCGCGAAATGCGCCTGATGTCATTCATTAGGACATCACCGGCATGAATCCTGAAGTGAAGTACAGGACGGAAAAAGCCGGAAGAAATAAAAAAAGGATTTTCTGTCTGTCCAAAAGCTATCTGATCGCAACACCTCTTTTTCTTCGGAGCGGATCAGGCTGCCTTATCGTGAAATGAATTATAAAATAAAAAAGCTCTATCATTCAATAACTTTATCTGAAAAAAGACATAAAATGAGCCGAAAACGTGACTTTGCATAATTCGTTTCCGGCTTTTTCTGATACTTTTATCTAACTATTTTTAAATATTTTTTCTGATTTCCTGCAGCATTTCACTCTTAATAAGATTTCCATGCTTCCGTCTATCGTTACACTTTCCCGGATGATTCTGCATTCTGATTGCTGTCCTGTTTTCTGAGAACGTCATTAACATCTGCAGGAAGATCCGCGTCAATATGAAGTTCCATTCTGGGATGCGGAGCGGATTCCATATAATTTCCTTCCGCATCATAGATCGCTTTTACGACCGCCCTGGGGTTCGAGCCGTCAGGCTTCATAACCTCCAGCGTATCACCGACGCAAAACTTATTCTTCTGTTCTGTCACGAGATAACCATTCCGGTCCCTTCCTTTGACGATCCCCATAAAAACCGAATTGGTCACATAAGTGTTGCTGTCATAGATCTGATCTTCCGCGCACGGCTTGCCATAATAGAACCCTGTAGTGAACTGACGATAGGTACAGTCTGAAATCTGGTCCTTATACCAGTCTATTTTTCCCGCATACAAAGCCGGGTCCTTGAAATAATCATCAATTGCTATACGATAAGTCCTGGCGACCGTCGCAGCATAGAGAGCTGTTTTCATGCGCCCTTCTATCTTGAAGCTGTCTATGCCTGCCTCAATCAGATCCGGCAGATGGTCAATCATGCACAGATCCTTGGAATTCATAATGAACGTTCCCCGTTCGTTCTCATAGACTGGGAAATATTCATTTGGCCTTGTCTCTTCCATAAGTGCGTATTTCCACCTGCAGGGATGGGTACATGCACCGCGGTTGGCATCGCGTCCTGTCATATAATTAGACAGAAGGCACCTGCCGGAATAGGAAATACACATGGCACCGTGAACGAAGCTTTCCAATTCCAGATCGTCCGGCACGGTCTGCCGTATTTCTCTTATTTCCTTCAGCGAAAGTTCCCTTGCTGTAACAATTCTTTTAGCGCCGAGTCTGTACCAGAAAAGGCAGGATTCCGAATTTGTTGTATTTGCCTGGGTGCTCACATGACGGGCAATTTCCGGGCAGATTTCACCCGCCAGGCTGAAAATACCCGGATCAGCAATGATGAGTGCATCCGGCTTCAGTCCTTTCAGTTCTTTCAGATAATCCCTTACGCCGCCAAGATCGTAGTTATGGGCAAGTATATTTACGGTCACATGCACTTTTACGCCATGTTCACGAGCATAGCGGATTCCCTCTGCCATATCATCCCGGCTGAAATTTCTGGCTTTCGCTCTCAGGCCAAAAACTTCACCGCCGATATAAACAGCATCCGCTCCATAATTTACTGCAACTTTTAAAACATCCAGGCTTCCCGCCGGAATCAATAATTCAGGTTTTTTTCTCATAGTTCTTCTATCTTGTACAAATCTCTGTCCGGCACTCGTCGTCAGGTCTGCTTCGCTGTTATACGCGGACGCTCACCGTCAGTCCGTCTCCGATTGGCAGGATCGTTGTTTCAAAGTCATTCGAATGGGTAAGCGCAAACAGATATTGGCGCATCCTTTTATAGATCGTGCGGTTCCGTCTCTCTACGATATAATGGGACTCCAGCAGGTCTCCATCCTGCAGACAGTTGTCCGAAATCAGGACTCCGCCCTTTCGCAGCAGTCTGGTCACTTCCGGCAGGAAGTTCAGGTACTGCCCTTTTGCCGCATCCATGAAAATAAAGTCATAGGGACCGTCCAGGTTCTTCATAACCTGACCTCCGTCACCAAAAATGAGCGTGATCCGATCCTGAAATCCCGCCTTGCAGATATTGTCTCTCGCGATTGGAATCCGGGGCTCCCAGTCTTCTACCGTTGTAATCCTTGTACGGTCCGGAGTATACGATGCCATTAATATGGCGGAAAAGCCGACGGCTGTTCCTATTTCCAGAATAGCCTCCGGCTTTTTCTCCTCCAGAAAGACCCTGATAAAATTCCGGACGTCCGGACGGATGATCGGAACTCCGTTTCCGGACGCTTCTTCCGCCAGGCTCTCAAGGAATGGCGTGAGCGGCTTATAAAAGGAATTCAGGAAAGTCGTCATTCTCTCACTGTTTATCATTCGCTTCTCTAATAATCCTTTCTGTCGCCTGAATCTCCGTTTTCATTTCTCCTGACGGCAGGCAAGGGCGGGGCCTTTCATGAAGAAGACGACACCGTCTCTCCTTCATAGACCGATCCCTCCGACATGACTTTCAGGACGTCATTTGACAGCATGGAAGTCTTGAGTTTATAGGTTCCCGGCTGTATGTCTCCATGATAATCGCTGATCAGTTCCTGAATTGTAAATGCCATGGGATCTTCGGACAGCACGCCGGAATCCTGCAAAAGCTGCCCGATATCATGCACCGACATACCCGGATCAATTGTGACCGTTATTTCTCTGCCTTCTCCTTCGTCTACCGGCGTTTCATGAAAAACAGAGTAGCCCAGCGTGTACGCTCCCCGCCCGATAAAGGCAAGGACCAGCACCAGAATCACAAAGAGAATCAGTCTGAGAATCTTGGATAGTGTCGTATATAGGGGATTGTATTCTTCGTCCTCGTAATAGTCTCTGCTCATAATTTTTTTCTTCCGGGAACGCCATCCGGCATTTCCCTTTTAGCGGCACAGCTGGCCTGGAAGGCGTACGTCCACTTCTTCCGCGATCATGCTGATCGTCCTGCTTACCATGCGGCATACGGCATTCTCCGCATCGAGGTATCGCATGGCAAGGGGATTTTTGAAAAGCTGGCTGTAACGTCCGCGGATCTGATCAAGGCTGTCATAAGTATCCTGTCCGGAAGACTGGATTTTCAGGACTTCACTCCGGTAATCGTCCACCTGCCTCTGCAGCAGCGGTACCGTGCTCAGTTCCTTCTCTGCCAGAAGATATTCCTGATAAATCCTGGACTGCTTCATGGCCGCGATCAGGCTGTTTGTTTTTGTTTCAAGATTCGCCAAATCAAGCCTCCATAATAATTGGAAGAATCATAGGATTGCGCTGGGTTCTTTTCCATACAAAGCCGGAAAGTGCATCCTTGATTGTCCCTTTTATTTTGTTCCAATCTGTGACATGACTGTCCAGGCAGTTCTGAAGAGCATCCTCTACAACGGCCTCTGCCTCATCCATCAGGTCCTCCGATTCCCGCACATACACAAATCCACGGGATACGATATCCGGACCCGCCAGCAGCTGGCCGTTATAGCGGTCCAAAGTAAGGACAACAATGATAATGCCATCCTCGGAAAGTCTCTGACGATCGCGGAGCACGATATTCCCGACGTCGCCCACACCCAGGCCGTCAACCATAACGCCGCCGTTCTGCACTTTTCCGGTTACCTCTGCGGAATCCTCATTCATTTCCAGCACATCGCCGGAATGCAGGATAAAAATATTCTCCTTTGGAATGCCCAGGCTTTCAGCCAGCTGGGCATGTTCGACCAGATGGCGGTATTCTCCATGTACCGGAATCGCGAATTTCGGTTTTACCAGCGAATAGATCAGTTTGATTTCCTCCTGGCAGGCATGTCCGGATACATGTACGTCCTGGAAAATAACCTCCGCTCCTTCCTCATAAAGTTTATTTATGACGTTGGAAACCGATTTTTCATTACCCGGAATCGGATGGGAGCTGAATACAATCAGATCTCCCGGTTTAATCTTCACTTTCTTGTGAATATTTGCCGCCATTCTGGACAAAGCCGCCATAGATTCGCCTTGGCTGCCCGTTGTGACAAGGACCATCCGGTCGTCCGGATAGTTTTTCATCTGGTTAATATCAATCAGCGTATCCTTGGGGATGTTCAGATAGCCAAGTTCCGATGCCGTTGCAATGACGCTGACCATGCTTCGGCCTTCGACTACGACCTTGCGTCCATAGCGGGACGCCGTATCAATAATCTGCTGTACACGGTCTACATTGGAAGCAAAAGTCGCTATAATCAGCCTCTGCTTAGGGTGTTCCCGGAAAATAGCGTCGAATGTACGCCCCACTGTTTTCTCAGAAGCTGTGAAGCCCGGCCTCATGACATTGGTGCTGTCGCACATGAGGGCCAGGACACCCTTTCTGCCAAGTTCCGCAAATCTCTGAAGATCGATGGCATCGCCGAAGACCGGCGTGTAATCAACCTTGAAATCCCCGGTATGAACAATAATTCCAACCGGCGTATAGATTGCCAGAGCCGCAGCATCCTGAATGCTGTGGTTGGTCTTGATAAATTCTACGCGAAAGTCCCCCAGATTGACTGACTGTCCGAATTTCATGATCTTGCGTCTGGTCGTATTGATCATGCCATGTTCTTCCAGCTTATTCTCAATCAGACCGATGGTAAGCTTTGTCGCGTAAACCGGAACGTTTATCTTCTGCAGGACGTAAGGCAAGGCTCCGATATGATCTTCATGCCCATGTGTAATGACAAATCCCTTAACCTTATTGATATTTTCCTGAAGATAAGTAATATCCGGAATGACAAGGTCTATTCCCAGCATCTCATCCTCAGGGAATGCAAGTCCGCAGTCCACGACAACAATACTGTCCCCATATTCGAAGGCAGTAATATTCATTCCAATCTGCTCCAGCCCGCCAAGAGGAATGATCTTTAACCTTTTTGCCGTGCTTTTTCCATTATTCTTTTTACTCAAATTATATTCCGCTGTCCTTTCATTGAAAAAAAGGCTGCCGGTTTATTCCTTCATCCCCGTCAGCCCAACTAAAGCTATCCGCCGCTCTTATCTTCCTTCATACCGGCTGTTCAGGTAATCCTGAAGAATAATCTCGGCTGCAATTTCATCTACATACTGCTTACGGTCTTTGCCGTAAATTCCTCTCGTTTCCAGAAGTTCATCCGCTTCGACGGTCGTTAATCTTTCGTCGACCAGAATAATCTTCACATTTGTACGTCTGGCAAGCTTATCACGGAACTCGAGTGTTTTTTCTGCACGTTCCCCCCTGGAGCCATCCATGTTAAGCGGAAGTCCCAGCACAACTTCCTCCACTTCGTACCGATTGATCAGATCCGCAATCTCGGCCAGAGTCTGACGCAGCTTATTCTCTGCTTTACGCCGTATAATACCGACCCCTGTCGCTGTCAGCATCAGAGAATCCGATACTGCGACGCCAACGGTCTTCGCGCCATAATCCAGGCCCAGAATCCTCATGTTCAGGAATCCTCTTCCCAGGATTTATTCCTGATATATTCCTTGAGAAGTTCCTCAACGAGTTCATCCCTCTCTACCTTCATAATGATGCTGCGGGCGCCATTATGACTGGTAATATAGGTCGGGTCACCGGACATGATATATCCCACGATCTGGTTGACAGGGTTATACCCCTTCTCTTCCATGGCGTGGTAAACCTCATCCAGTACCTTCTTGACCGGGATGTCGGCCTCCTGCTTCACATTGAAAAACTGAGTATTGCTTAAATCTGCCATAAAATTACACTCCTGTAATTCCTTCGAGAAAAACTCATTTGTATTTTAACCCCTGGCTGACATAAAAGCAAGAGTACCGCTCATCCCGTCATCCATAACGACCTTGGGAATTATTGTTACAATGCTGTCTGCCAGATTCTGACTGCTCTCGCAGAAAACTTTTATATAGCGTTCTGTGTGTCCGCACCAGCATGGGATACCGTTCAATAGCGCTTCTTCCTCAATCAGGACCTGCTGAGGAGAATCCAGGAATGCAGTCATGTACTCCCTTCGGCGTTTTTTGTCCAGTTCGATCAGGACTCTGCTGCGCTCCTTTTTTACTTTCTCTGTAATCTGGTCCTCAAAAGCCGCAGCGCGGGTTCCTTCCCTTCTGGAATATGGAAAAACATGTGTCTCGAAGAAATGCATCTCCTCTACAAACGCGCGGCTTTCCTCAAAATCTGCCTCTGTCTCGCCCGGGAATCCGGTTATCACGTCTGTCGTCAGCGCCGGTCTGTCATAATAGGTTCTCAGGAAATTCACCGTAGTGCGGAAATCATCTGTCGTGTAATGCCGGTTCATTCTTTTCAATGTTCTGTCGCATCCGCTCTGCAGCGACAGGTGAAAATGCGGACATACTTCCGGAATCTTTGCGATTGCCTGTATAAAATCTTCCGTCAGGGTCCTTGGTTCCAGAGAGCCCAGCCTTATCCTCTTTATTCCGGGAATTTCTGCCGTCTTGCGGATCAGGTTCAGAAGATCCTCTCCCTCTCCCAGGTCCGTTCCATAAGAGCCCAGATGAATTCCGGTCAGAACAGTCTCCTGGCAGCCTTCCGCTGCAAGTCCCCTTATCTCTTCCAGAACGTCCCCTGCTTTTCTGCTCCTGACTCTGCCTCGTGCATAGGGAATGATGCAATAGCTGCAGAACTGATTGCATCCGTCCTGAATCTTCACAAAGCTTCTGTTATGGTCTGCCGCTCTGCCGTGTTCCAGTTCTTCAACTTCTTTATCGAGCCTGACATTCTCGACATCGGTACGCTTCCTGCCTCCGTTCTGAACGAAGGCTTCTATTTCTTCAATCAGGTCACTTTTTCTGCTGCTTCCAATGACAAGATCGATTGCCGGATCCCTTTCCAGTTCCCTGCCTTTAATCTGGGCATAGCAGCCGACCGCACAGACAATAGCCGCGGGATTCATTTTTTTTGCCTTGTGCAGCATCTGGCGCGACTTCCGGTCCGCAATATTGGTCACCGTACAGGTATTGATCACGTATACATCCGCCCCTGGGGCGAAAGGCACAATTTCATAACCCGCGCTGATCAGCAGCTCCCGCATGGCTTCCAGCTCGTATTCATTCACTTTACATCCCAGATTGTGCAGGGCTGCTTTCTTATTCATTCTATTGACCTACTATAAAAGATGTGCATGCCAAAAATATTTTTTCCCGGCATCTGTAATTTTCTGTCTGTATTTATTTTCTGTCTGTATTTATTTACTGTCTGTATTTATTTACTGTCTGTATTTCAGCTGTATGTAAAACGTGTGTAACAGGAACGTCAAATTTAACATTTTCGATAATTTGAGCACGATTCATTCGCAATATTTGTCCACTTAACGTGCGACAAATGGCTTGACTTTTAAAAGTGTGAACCTTAAGATTACCTTGTACATAAGGCAAAGGCACTTGTCGGACGCTCACAGAAAATTCCTGTCAGCCCGACTGTAAGATAAAAAACAAAATGGAGGAAAACCTATGCATACCGTAAAGATTTCTCTCAATTCTATCGACAAGGTAAAGAACTTCGTAAACGCTATTTCAAAATTTGATTTTGATTTTGATCTGGTTTCCGGCAGATACGTAATCGACGCAAAATCAATCATGGGTATCTTCAGTCTGGACCTGTCCAAGCCGATTGACCTGAACATCCACTCGGAAGGTCAGGAGCTTGAGAATGTCCTTGAGGTTATCAAGCCCTATCTGATTGGATAAACCAAAGTTCACAGGAAGCAGAAGAACTGCCCTGTGCTTTCTTTAAGAAGCTGTTTTAAGAGCCATGTCGCAGGACATGGCTCTTTTTTATTTACGCGAGCAGCGAGCCGAACGGGTATGCTCGCATACCCACTCGGCGAACGCCGCGATAACGAGTGAAACCCGCGAAGCGCGTTTCATCTC